>JAZNJP010000283.1:0-5920 GCA_045578125.1 Candidatus Gastranaerophilales bacterium
GTTTTTTATGGTTTACATCAAGCACTGAGACATCAGCACCCATACCATGCGCTACACGAGCAGCATTTAAACCAACCGTGCCGCCACCTATTATTACAACTTTGCCAGCGCTAACCCCTGGAACACCGCCAAGCAAAATGCCAGAACCACCCATTGTGCGCTCTAAAAACTTTGCACCTGCTTGAATTGCAATGCGCCCAGCAACTTGTGACATTGGGCTCAAAATTGGTCTTTCGCCATTTTTTGTATGGATTCGCTCAAGTGATACTGAGCAAACTTTTCTTTTTAAAAGTTCTTCTGCAAGCTGTTTTTCATTATCTAGGTGCAAATAAGCAAGAAGTACATGTTTTGAATTAAAGAATTTATATTCTTCAACTTGAGGTTCTTTAATTTTAAGAATATAAGTTGCTCTCGACCATAATTCTTCAGGAGTTGAGACAATTTCAGCACCTGCTTTTTCGTATTCTTCGTTTGAAAAACCTGCGAGAAGCCCTGCATCTTTTTCAACAAGCACTCCTCTTTCTTCTTTTGGGAGCATGCCAATTACATCAGGAGTAAGAGAAACTCTTGTTTCGCCTGCTTTTAATTCTTTTGGGACAGCAAAATATTTAACCATTCTAACCTCAATTTAATTTAATGTAGGTGCCTGCTAAGGCATCTTCGATTTCATCTATTATCAATTGAATTGCGTCAACTTTATTTTCAGCTTTTGTTACAGGGCGGCCAATCACCATATAATCAATTCCAGCGTTTATTGCATCAGCTGGTGTTACAACTCGAACTTGATCATCTACAACAGACCAAGTAGGGCGAATTGCAGGGCAGACAATAATAAAATCTTCGCCACAAATTTTTCTAATTTGAGGAGCCTCAGAAGCAGACGCCACAACACCAGATAAACAAGCTTCATTTGCAATTTTTGCAAGCGAAGCAACGTAATCATCAATATTTAATTCAACATTTAATTCTTGATTTAGAGTTCTTTGCCCGAAACTTGAAAGTAATGTTACGCCTAAGATTGTAGGCTTTTCTTTATCTAGGCTTTTTGCCACTTCATTGCAGTATTTAACAGTTGAAGTAAGCATTTTTGAGCCACCTTTAATATGGATATCAAAGAAATCTATATTATTTTTAATTAAATTTGCACTAGCTTTTGCAACTGTGTTTGGAATATCGTGAAACTTACCATCAAAAAAGACTTTGGCGCCTTCTTCATGAATCATTTCTACTACCTTATAACCACATGACGTAAAAAGTTGCAAACCAACTTTAAAAAACCCAACATAATCTTTAAGTTCTTGAACTAGTACTCTTGCTTCTTCAAAATCATCGACATCAAGAGCCAAAATAATTCGTTCTTTTGCACTAGTTGGTTTATTGACTATCATATCTTCATTCCATACATTCTATATCTTTGACAAGATAGAATTTTATCACTTGAAGCCCTATTTTGCAAATCATTAAGATGAAATTTGAATAAAAAATTTGATTTGAAATTAAGTTACATATTATAATTATGATATGGGGAAGTTTGAGCAAAAAGTTATTTCAATTTTTATATTATTTTCTCTTCTTGCGCCACAAGTAACATTTGCAAATAATTTAAAAGGCAAAGTCGAACAAACAGAAGTTCAGCAAGAAGAACTTGATAAAAAACTTTTCACGGGCGAAGTTGAAAAATTAAACGAAATAAAAACAATTAAAATGACTGTTTCGCAAGTTTTAAGCTCGGGATATACCATTGAAGGTGATGAATTTTTTGCAGAAATTTCTCAAGATGTGGAATCAGAAAAAGGCGTTATTGTGCCAACAGGAACAATAGTTCACGGGAGCGTCGCTAGGATAGTTGAACCTAAAAACTTTGGACGAGATGGATATATTCTTCTTGATTTTGATTATTTAATAACCCCCGATGGCAGAGAAATTCCAATCAAAGGAGAGGTAACCACAAAAGAAAATGTGGCACTTGGAACAGCAAAAGCAGTTGCAGAGCATGCTGGTTACACTCTTGCAGGTGGCGTTGTTGGTGGGCTTTTTGCGCTTAATTTATTTGGTGCTGAAGCGGCTATTGCTTCTCAAGGATACACAATTGCAGGTGGCGCTGCTGTTGGTGGGGTTGTCGGGCTTACTGCTGCAATGATGAGAAAGGGCGAAGGTGTGCTCATTAAGCCAGGTGATGAAATAAATATCAAAATTCTTTCAGATACAAGCCTGCCCGTGTTCAAAAAAGATGCTTTCAAACAAGAAGAATTATTCTTAGAAGGCCTTGATGTCAGAATTAATAATATTGTTTATTCTAAAGACCCATTTGGGGAAGACAATTTTATAACAATTTCACTTGGCATATTCAACAACACTGATAATTTCTTTTCAACTTTTGATATAGCACTTATATCTGAAACACATCACGTGTATTTCCCTTCCCCATTTGGCGATACTTCCCTTTGGTTTAAAACAATAACGCCAGGCGAACGTGCCGTTGGCAAGCTTTCATTTTGTGTTGATAACAGAAAAAAACATCACTGGCTTGTATTCTATGATAAAAGAACAAAAAAACCTATCGCAAAATATTCGATTACAAATGCCGAACAAAAATTAAAAGATTTAAAGAAAAATAAAAAGAAAAAAAGAAGCCTCTAAAGTCACCAGAAAAGACTTTCCTCGCTTTTATATAATTAATATATAAAAAGTATGTAAAGATATGTAACAAAAATAAATAAATTTGAAATCGGGCATTTTGAAAATACTTTATTTCTATGTAAGTACTCAAAAGGAATATTTAAAATGACAATCTGCGTTAGCAACAATCAGCCAAATAATCCTTCTCAAAAACTTGGTAACATGTTCTGGACACAAGAACAAAAAGAACAAGAAGGTATCTTCATGTTCGAAGACCAAGGTCAAAAGAAAATTTATTCTTCTATGTCTGAGTACGAACAAGACCTTGCAGACGATGGTCAACTTAACAGCTCACAAACACTTGGCGACATCAAAGCAGTTTACAACGATGAAATTGATGCACTTTTAGACGAACTTAACGAAATTGAAGGTTTTTGCTCATTCGGCTTAATTTTTGCTTCTAAAGACGAAAAAGCAAGAGCTGCAGAATTAAGAGCAAAAATTGACGAAGTTAAAGCAGAAAAAGCTGAAGCTTGCAAAACTGAAGAAAAGAGCTATGCGGATATTGCTGAATATTACACAAAAGAAAGTGACGCTGCAACAGAATTAACAGACAATGCACAAAAAAATATCGATGGCATTGATAAAAGCGCAAATAAAGCAGATGAAGATAGCTCAAAAGATAAAGAACTTATCAACGAAAAAAATGAAGAAATTGCTAAACTTAGAGAAGAATTAAAGCAATACGAAAAAGAACAAAAAGCGGCGCAAGAAGAAGAACTTGCTAAAGCTATCAAAAAAGCTGAAAAAGAATATAATCCAGAAAAACACGGCGATAACAAAGAAGCATACATTAACAAACAAGTTGCAGGTATTATTGACCCAGCTAAAACTCAATCAACTGAATTAAAAGATGAATTAAAATCTTTAGAAACAGAAGTTAAAGGCTTATTTGAAAAAATCGCTAACAGAAGCAAAATCAACAGACAAAATAATTTCACAAAATTAAACTTGAATACACAAAATACATTCACAACAGCTGCAACAGCAAGTGCCGAAGAACACAAAAAACAAATGGAAGGCTTGTATGTAGCAGCATAATGAGATAAGGACTGAGTGAGCATAAACTATTAGATAGAGAAAATTGAGAGCAGGAAATAGAGAATCAAAAAGACCCCTTCTAAAACGGGGTCTTTTTTAATTAGTCTTAGTGTACAAGATGCAAAAAAGAGTTTAAGTGATAATATAAACTTATGCTGAATTTTGTAAAAAAATTAGAAAGTTTAACCCTTCACGAAATTGTGGATTATTATAAAAGTGCCTGTAAAATATCTAATAATAAAAAAATCGGGCTCGAATATGAAAGAATTTCTGTAAATTGCGAAAAAAAATCAATTACCCCAGAAATAATGTCAAAAATAATTAAAGAATTTGCCGAAAATTACAACTGGGAAATTTTATATGATGGAGAGGTAGTGCTTGGTGCAACAAAAAACAACACGAGCATTTCGCTTGAACCAGGTGGGCAATTTGAAATATCTTACAAGCCTGAAAATTCTATAAAAAACATAGAAACTGGGGTTAGTAGAATTATTTCAGATTTTGATAAAATTGCAAAAAACCATAGGGCAACTTTTCTTGAAGTTGGGCTCACGCCATATTCCACCCATGCTGAAATTGAAATATTAAACAAAAATAGATATTTAATTATGGCGCAATATTTAAAAGAGCAAGGAGCTTTAGCGCCTGCTATGATGAGAGAAACTGCAGGAATTCAAATTAATTGCGACTATTCAAGCGAAGAAAATGCAATTCTACAGTTAAAATTTTTAAACAAAATTATGCCATTTATGACAGCGCTCTGTGCCAATTCAAACATAAGAGGTGGAGTTGATACAGGTTATAGAAGCTATCGCGCGCTCATTTGGAAATATACAGATAACGCTCGTTCAGGCACTTTCTATAATGATATTTTAGATAACGCAACAACTTTTGCTTGCTACATTCAAAAAATTTTAGATGTCCCAATGCTATTTATTGAAAGGGGCGAGAAAAAAATTCTAATTAACGGAAAAATTACATTTAGAGAATTCATGGAAAAAGGCTTTGAAGGAGAACGCGCCACATTTACAGATTATCTTCTTCATTCAAGTCTCACATTTGGCGATATTAGGCTCAAAAATTCAATAGAAATAAGAAACCACGATACAAATTCACTTGATGTTGCACTCGGGCTTTGTGCTTTTTACAAAGGACTTTTACAAAACGAGGAAGAAATAGAAAAATTATACGCTATGTTTTCTGAAATAACATTTTCAGATGTTGAAAAATATGGATTTGACGCAGCGAAATATGGTCTTGATTTTGAACTTACAGGAAAAATTAAAGATAAATTTAAAAATACAATTGAAATTGTTGAGTTTTTGATAAATTTTGCAGAAAAAAACCTCAAAGACGATGAAAAACATTATCTAGATAGTTTGAGGGAATTATGCAAAGTGTAAAATCTAAAAAAATATTGCTTCACACTTGTTGTGCTCCTTGTTTTGCATACCCTTCAATTATGCTCCGTGAAGAAGGATTTGAGGTTATTTCATATTTTTATAACCCAAATATTTCAGAAGAAGCAGAATATGAAAAAAGAAAAGAAGAGTTAAGGAAATATTGCACGCAAGAAGGTTTTGAAGTGGTTTTTGAATCTTGGCAAAATGAAGATTTTATAAATATTTCAAAAGGATTAGAGCAAGAGCCAGAAAAAGGTGCAAGGTGCTCTAAATGCTTCGAATTAAGGCTCACACAAACAGCAAAAAAAGCACAAGCGCTTGGAATAGAAAATTTTGCAACAACACTTACTGTGAGCCCTCATAAAGTTTCAAAGCAAATATTTCTCGAAGGCGAGAGAGCACAGTTATTGTATCCAAACACAACATTTATGCCATTTGATTTTAAGAAAAAAGATGGATTTAAAAAATCAAACGAAATTGCGAATAGAGAAAATATGTATCGCCAAAATTATTGCGGGTGTGTTTTTTCAAAAATAATCTCCTTAAAAACATTAAAATAAGAATTGATTACAAAATTCAGACAATTTTTGTTCAAATTTTGTTTTTATTATTTTACATGAGTTTAACAGGAGAATCATAATGAATGTTGGCAAAATCACAAGTTTAATTAAAGAAATTCCAACAAGCATCAAAAAAACATCTTTTGCGAAACTTAAAACAGGACTAACAGCTGATGTTTGTGAATTTAGCAGTTCAGCTCAAAAAACAAAGAAAGCAAATCCGCTAAGAAAAATAAT
>JAZNJP010000284.1:0-2234 GCA_045578125.1 Candidatus Gastranaerophilales bacterium
TAAAATCATTAATAATTTCGAGCTTGATATTAGGGTTGATGTCGTTTAATCGCCCTTCCCAAGCTTCTGTTTTTTTGATTCCAATAGTGGATTCAAGAGCAATCAATTGCCTATTGATATTTGACTTTGAAACAACATCAAAATCAATTATTAAAAATTTTTCAATTCCAACTCTTGCTAAAGCTTCAAGAGCAAATCCACCAACACCGCCAAGCCCTGCAACGGCAATTTTAACCTTTTGAAGCTTCTGTTGAAATTCAGCACCCCAGTATAGTTTATTTCTTGAAAATTTTTCCATAGATTTACCTTAACATGATTTCAAATTATTCAAAATATCTTTTTTGTTCATTTCGAGGGCTAAGCCTTCAAAATCTTCAATATTATAGTTATCCAAAAATTCAATTGCAGCTTCTCTTGCGGTTTCTAAAATTTCAGCATCCGCAACAATATCAGCTATTTTAAACTCTGAAATTCCTGATTGTCTTGTACCTAAAAATTCCCCCGGACCGCGAAGCTCTAAATCACGTTCGGCAACGTAAAAACCATCATTTGATTCAACAAGAACATTAAGTCTGGTTTTAACAGTTTGAGAATTAGAATCAGTAGTTAACAAGCAATAAGATTGAGCATTCCCTCTACCAGTTCTACCTCTTAACTGATGGAGCTGAGAAAGCCCAAAACGCTCTGCATTTTGAATCATAATAACGGTCGCGTTTGGAACATCAACTCCTACCTCTACAACCGTTGTTGAAACTAAAATATCATATTTTTTATTCTTAAAATCATTTGTAACTGTTTCTTTTTCTTCATTTTTAAGCTTGCCATGCAAGAGCCCAATTTTATAGTTCTTAAATCTGCCAGAGGATAGCGCTTCTGCTTCTTTTGTGGCGCATTTTGCACTTATCGTTTCGCTTTCATCAATAAGCGGGAACACAATATATGCCTGATGGCCTTTAAGAATTTCCGCTTCAATTAAATCATAAGCGGCGTTCATTTGGCTTTTAGTTACAATTTTTGTAATTATTGGTTTTCTGCCTTTTGGAAGTTCTTTCATAACAGTAACATCTAAGTCGCCATGGCAAGTTAGTGCCAAAGTTCTAGGTATCGGAGTGGCTGTCATTGTGAGCATTTGGGGACTTGTGGATTTGTTTAAAAGATTTGCCCTTTGTTTCACGCCAAACCTGTGTTGCTCATCAACTACAACAGCGCCAAGATTATTAAATTCAACGCCATCTTGTATAAGCGCATGCGTGCCTACTGCTATATTGATTTGCCCATTTTTAAGATTAGTTTGCATATCGCGCCTTGCTTTTGCGCCAAGCTTGCCCAAAAATAGTCCGACACTAATATTCAGAGGTGTTAGCCACTCGATAAAATTCTTATAATGTTGGAGTGCAAGAATTTCTGTAGGCGCCATAATTGCACCCTGATAGCCATTTTCAACTGCAGCAAGAAGCATAATACAGGCCACAACCGTTTTACCAGAACCAACATCACCTTGAAGGAGTCTTTGCATAGGTTCTTTTTGCCCTAAATCATATAAAATCTCATTTACAGCAGATATTTGAGCTGAAGTTAATTCAAAAGGTAAACTTTTTATATATTTATCAACAAGCCCACCTTCTTTATGTTCTAAAACGACAGAATTAGCGCTCGACCTTGTTTTTCGCCTGATTTGATTAAGATAAAGTTGTAATAAGAAAAATTCTTCAAAAGCTAACCTATATCTTGCTTTTGCAAGCTTATCATCAGATGTTGGAAAATGGATTTCACTAAGCGCCTCGAGTTTTGGCATAAGAGAATGCTGTTTTAAGAAAAAAGCAGGAAAAAAATCTTTAATTGATTGAGAATAGTCATCAAAACAGTTTTTAATTATTCTATTCAGAACTTTTGAATTTAAGCTTTCTGAGAGCGAATAAACAGGGTAGATTTCACTCTCCGATGCCCTATAGCCCTTTTTATCATAATCCTCGGATATAATTTCAATTTTAGCCCTATCAAGAGCTAGTGAGTCCAAATAAGAATCATATTTAACAATTCCTGCAACGCTAACCATAGAGCCAACAGGATACATGTTTTTATATCTGTTAAGCATAATTCGATTAACTTTTTTGTAGAAAAATGTAATTGAAATATCCGCCGAACTATCTGATACAATTATTTTATGGACATATAGACCATTTTTTGTTGGGTGAATTGTACAAGATTTTATTTTTCCTATAATACTTGCGTTA
>JAZNJP010000285.1:0-2154 GCA_045578125.1 Candidatus Gastranaerophilales bacterium
CTTAGTGAATTTTGAGTAATAGCTGGTGTTTTAAAATCCAGCATTCCTAAAGGGTTTTTTCCTGTTGTAATTTCTTTTTGATTATTTGTTTTTGCTTCGTTTTTTGTTCCATTAATTACTCTGTTTCTTGCTTCAGAATCAATAAAATTACCTGCACCAGCATTTCTGCAGAATGAATCAATTTCGCTTCCTGTTATTTCGCCATCGCCATTTTTATCCACGGCAGTTGTTAAATTGCCGTTGGTTTCAAGCATTTCGATTTCTTTTAATATGCTATCTGCTCGTCTTGTATTGGCTGGATTATTATAGTCGCCATAGCCAGCCATATATGAAAATACTTCTTCTTGGTCCCAATTGTTCTGAGCAATTAATAATCCATTATTTTTGCCATATATGTCTTCCCAATTGTTGCCATTAATTTTCATTACTGTCTTCCTCTTTGATACTACAATCTTGTTTCACGACAGTTTTCTATAAAAATTTAATAAGTTTTACAAATCTTAACAAGGGGCTTTATCTATATTTAATTTTTTTGTTGCGCATTTTGTTTGCAATATCCATCATATTTGGCATTTTGCCATTTTTAAGCCCTGAAAACATGCTCATCATCGAGCGCATTTCGTTAAATTGACTTATCATCATATTAAACTCTTTTAATTCAACTCCAGCACCTTTTGCTATTCTTTGTTTTCTTGAAGCGTTTAATAAATCTGGGTTTTCACGTTCCGCTGGTGTCATAGATGAAATTATTACTTCGAATTTTTTGAAATGTTTTTCGCCTTCATGGCTTATCATTTCTTTGTCTTCTGTTTTTAAACCTTTGATTGGAAGCATATTAAAAATGCCTGAAAATGAACCGAGCATTTTGAATTGCTTTTGCATTCTTAAAAAATCATTGAAGCTGAATTTGTTTTTAAGTATGCTTTCTTCAATTTTTTTTGCTTCTTTTAAGTCGATATTTTCTTTTGCCTTTTCAACAAATGTAACAATATCGCCCATGCCAAGTATTCTTGAGGCAATTCTATCTGGGTGAAAATCATCAAGCGGTTCAATTTTTTCACCAAGCCCGATTAGCTTAATTGGTTTGCCAGTCGCATGGACGATGCTAAGTGCGCAACCGCCACGAGTGTCGCCATCAAGTTTTGTTAAAATTGTGCCAGTAATTCCTAATTGTTCATCAAAGTTTTTGGCAACATTAATTGCTTCTTGTCCTGTCATGGAATCGATAACAAGAAGTTTTTCATCAAGTTTTACTGAATTTGAGATGAGCATAAGTTCTGCCATCATCTCGTTATCAACCTGTAGTCTGCCTGCGGTATCGATTATAATTGGGTTCGCGCCAATTTCTTTTGCGTATTCTATCCCACGTTTAACTATGTTTAAAACATTTTTTTCATTTTCGTCTTTATAGATATTTGCGCCGATTGATTCAGCGAGTGTCGCAAGTTGCGTGATTGCGGCTGGTCTATATACGTCGGCTGCAATTAAGAGTGGATTTTTGCCTTGTTTTTTGAATTTTAGAGCAAGTTTAGCGCTTGAAGTTGTTTTACCTGAACCTTGAAGCCCAAGCATCATAATAATTGATGGGTTTGATGTTAAATTTAGGGGTTTATTTTCTTTCCCCAAAAGTTCGACAAGTTTGTCATGAACAATCTTAACAAGCATTTCAGAAGGTTTAACAGAGCGAATTACATCAGCTCCAATTGCTTCTTCTCGAACTGATGATATAAACGATTTAACTGTTAACAAGGAAACATCTGCAGCAAGAAGTGCTCTTCTTATTTCCCTTAGGGCATCTTGCATGTTGTCTTCGGTCAGCGTTGCTTGACCTCGAGCCGATGTTATAATATCTTGCAGTTTTTCTGATAATTCTTGGAACATATTTGATATTATACACTAAAATTTATAAATTGACCTTGTTACTATTTGGTATATGATTATTCTATGAAGGGACCTAAGATTAGCGTTATTATGCCTGTTTATAATACTCCTTGTGAGTATTTGGTTGAGGCTGTTCAAAGTGTTTTAAATCAAACTTATAAGAATTTAGAGTTAATTATTATTGATGATGGTTCTGATTCAAAAACAAAAGCGGTTTTAAAATCTTTTAATGATAAAAGAATTGTTCTTCTAACTAATGAGAAAAATTCGGGG
>JAZNJP010000286.1:0-2523 GCA_045578125.1 Candidatus Gastranaerophilales bacterium
AATATTTGCCTCTTTTCTTTAAAGAATATCATTTCCTATGCCGTAGCATTTTTTGTGAAAGTGAAGAAAGTGTATAGGAGTGACAATGACTAAAATTAATTCATCAGATTTGAAATTAAACACAATTGAAAAGATTGATTCTGTCAGAGTTGCAAAAGCAAAAGAAAACCAAGACAAGAATTCAAATCTTAAGCTTGAAAAAGCAAATGAGAATGAAATGGTGGGTGTTTCAATTGAAGGTGATGACAAAAATGAAAAAGGCCTTTTTGGTATGATGGCCGATTTGGTTGCAAACTTCTTTAAAAAGATTTTTGGTGGCGAAGAAGTTAGTGCGGAAGAAGCAACTACGGAGCCAGTCGATGACACTCCTAAGCTCAATGAAGAATTAGCAACAGCAGTTGATGACAAACTTGGTGATGGCTTCTCAGACAAGCTTGCCGATGTTGCAAAAAATATTAATTGCGACCCAGAAGATCTTCTTACTGTTCTATATAGTGAATCTTCGCTTGACCCAGACGCAAAAAATCCATCAGGCGCAATTGGAATTATGCAATTTATGCCAAGCACACTAGAAGAACTTGGCTATACAACAGAAGATATTGAAAATATGTCAGCAATTGAACAATTAGATGTGGTTCAACAATATTTTGAGAAAAATAACTATTACCATAAAGGCGAGAAGCTAACCGCTGCCCAACTTTACGCAATGGTTCTAGCCCCAGGAAGAGCAGATGGTGAAGTTCTTTATGCCCAAGGAAAAGATGGACAAGCTTACACGCAAAATGAAGGTCTTGACATAGATGACAATGGCACAATTGCGATGACCGATTTAGACAAACGTATGCAAAATAAAAATAATGAAATGCAACAAACCTTCGTTGTTTAATTTCTTTTGAAAATTAATATAAACTTGTTTTATTTCAAAAATGTTTAAGGTATAATCTTCTTGTAGAATACACAGGAGATAGGAATAAAATGAGTTGTGAAAATTGTTCTCAAGAAGTAAAGGAAATGTGCTGTGTTGCAAAAGGCGCTAACCACAAACCTGCACCTATTCCTCAAGAAGGAAAATGGACTTATTCCAAAGAAGTTAAAGATATTTCTGGTTTAACCCATGGTGTTGGCTGGTGTGCTCCACAACAAGGTACTTGTAAATTAACTTTGAACGTAAAAGAAGGTATCATTGAAGAAGCACTTATTGAAACATTGGGTTGCTCTGGTATGACACACTCAGCTGCTATGGCTGGTGAAATCTTGGTCGGCAAAACAATTCTAGAAGCACTTAATTCAGACTTGGTTTGTGATGCTATCAACACCGCAATGCGCGAATTATTCTTGCAAATTGTATATGGTAGAACTCAAACTGCATTTTCTGATAATGGTTTACCAATTGGCGCAGGTCTTGAAGACCTTGGCAAAGGCCTTCGTTCTCAAGTTGGTACAATTTACTCAACAAAAGCTAAAGGGCCAAGATATTTAGAACTTGCTGAAGGCTATGTGCTTGAACTTGGTCTAGATGCTAATAATGAAATTATTGGTTATAAGTTCGTTCACCTTGGAAAAATGATGGAAGCTATCAAAAAAGGTACTGAACCTAAACAAGCATATGAAGATAACATCAAAACATACGGTCGATTTGATGAAGCAGTTAAAAAGATTGACCCACGTAAGGAGTAATGAATTATGGCAATTAAATTTGAAGGACAAGATAGACGCCAAGCTAAACTTGATAAAGTTATGGCAGAATATGGTATTAAAAATTTAGAAGAAGCAAGAGAAATTTGCCTAGCAAAAGGAATTGATGTTGATGCAATTGTTAAAGGCATCCAACCAATTGCTTTCGAAAATGCTTCTTGGGCATACACTTTAGGTGCTGCTATTGCAATTAAAAAAGGTACAGTTGGTGCTTCTGATATCGCGTCAGATATCGGTATTGGCTTGCAAGCATTTTGTGTTCCTGGTTCGGTTGGCGACCAAAGAAGTGTTGGTTTGGGTCATGGTAACTTGGCTGCAATGCTTCTTCGTGAAGAAACTGAATGTTTCTGTTTCTTAGCTGGTCACGAATCATTCGCGGCAGCAGAAGGTGCAATTGGTATTGCTAGAAACGCAAATAAAGTTCGCAAAAACCCATTAAGAGTTATCTTGAATGGTCTTGGAAAAGATGCCGCATACATCATTTCAAGAATTAATGGTTTTACATCTGTTGAAACTGAATATGATTATGCAACTGGCGAATTGAAAATCGTTTCTGAAAAAGCATTTTCTAATGGCGAAAGAGCAAATGTTAAGTGCTATGGTGCTGACGATGTTTCAGAAGGTGTTGCAATTATGATTCACGAAGGCGTTGATGTTTCAATTACTGGTAACTCAACTAACCCAACTCGTCTCCAACACCAAGTTGCAGGAACATACAAAAAATGGGCTATTGAAAATGGTAAAAAATGCTTCTCAGTTGCATCTGGTGGTGGCACAGGTAGAACTCTTCACCCGGACAACATGGCAGCAGGCCCTGCAAGCTATGGT
>JAZNJP010000287.1:0-2038 GCA_045578125.1 Candidatus Gastranaerophilales bacterium
GTAGATTTTCCACAACCCGAAGGGCCAACAAGCACACAAAATTCTTTATCTTCGATATCCAAAGAAATATCTTTTAAAACTTCTTTTTCTTCAAATTTTTTAGCGATATTTTTTATTTTAATTTTTGCCATATTTTCCTAAAAGTTAGTTGGGAATAATATTGTAGTTTTATTGCCGCAAATTTTTTGTGGTTCTACAATCATTTTCCCGCCAACGTATTCAATATATTTCAATAATGTTGGATAAACAAAGCTAATTCCAAGCGCACTTTTTTTGTCTGTTTGCTCAATTGCATAAGGATTATAAATTTCTTTAAGTTCGCGCGATGTTATAACGGGTGCAGAATCTGCAAATTCAATTGCAATGAATTTTTTCATATTGTCTTCATCTTCTTTGTCGAGACCAACTTTATCCAAAAGTTCAGCATCTGGGTTTTTAACAACGATATCAATTCCGCCTACGTCTGTTTTTCTCCATATAAGGTTTAGCATGTCGTTTATAATTTCTTGAATTATTGCAGGGTCTTGGAAGCAATGACGAGACATCACAGGACGCGCTTCAAAATTAATTTTTAGAGATTTTTTTTCGTATAATTCTTCGCCACGTTTAACTTCTTGAGTAATTAAATTTACTGCGTCAAAATTTCTTGGCTCAAAACGAATCAGTTTTGATTCGAGCTTGAAATAGTTTAGAATTTTGCCAAGCCCATAGTTTAAATCTGAAATATTTTTTAAGATGATTTGAGAATATTTTTGTTGTCTTTCGTTTAAATCTCCGCCAAGTCCTTCCGAAAGTGCTTTTGCAAAGCCTTCAATTGAAGTGATTGGGCCTATGATGTCATCAGAAACATTGGCAAAAAATTTATTTTTATCTGAAACAAGGCTTTCAATTTCACTGTAACCTTCTTTTAGAGTGGCTTTTTCTTGATATTTTTGGGTTACTTCGCGAAAAGTTACATAAACTTTGTCTGATTTTTTCTTTTGACTTGCGCTAAGTTCTAAATAGATTTCTTTTCCGCCGTCTAAAATGGATTTGACTTGCACAGTTTTATCACTATTTACGATGTTGTTCAAAACAACACTGCCGCCTTCAACAAATTTTGAAAAGAATTTTCCTTTAACTTCTTTTTTTTCGCATTTTAAAATTCTAAGCCCTTTGGGGTTGATGTCCAAGATTTTACCTTCGTGCGAAATAATGAAAATTCCGTCAGGGTATAGTGAAAAAAATTTGTTTGATTTGTAAAATGAAAAAAGACCCATATATCACCTAATAATTTCTAATAAATTCTACCATGTAAAATATATTTTTTAAAATATAAATAAAAAAATACCCCCTTTTTGAGGAGGTATTTTTATATTTTGCTTTAATTAGCCAACATATTCTTTAATTTCAGCACCAACGTTTTTAGAGTCGATTTTAATTCCAGGACCCATTGTTGTCGCAATGTATAAAGATTTGATATATGTACCTTTTGCAGCAGATGGTTTTGCTTTGATGATAGCATCAGCAAGTGTTGAGAAGTTTTTCATTAAATCTTCTTTTTCAAAGCCAATTTTACCAAATGGGCAGTGAATCATACCTTGTTTGTCTGCCCTGAATTCAACTTTACCAGCTTTAGCATCTTTAACTGCTTGGGCTACGTTTGGTGTAACAGTGCCAGTTTTTGGGTTTGGCATTAAGCCTTTAGGACCCAAAACTCTACCAATTTTACCAAGAGCTGCCATCATATCAGGTGTTGCAATTAAAGTATCAAATTCAAACCAACCGCCTTGAATCTTATCGATGATTTCTTCAGAACCAGCATAGTCTGCGCCAGCGTCAAGTGCTTGTTGAACTTTTTCACCTTTTGCAACAACGCAAACTCTAACAGTTTTACCTAAACCAGCAGGTAGAACTGTAGTTGATCTGATTTGTTGGTCAGCGTGTTTTACATCGATACCTAAACGCATATGGCATTCTAAAGTTTCATCAAATTTAGAAGTTGCAGCAGCAATTTCTTGTAATTTTTGAATAGCTGTCATTGCGCTTGTTGGTTGTG
>JAZNJP010000288.1:0-1506 GCA_045578125.1 Candidatus Gastranaerophilales bacterium
AATTATTGCGCAGTGTCAAAATTAATTCTCGTCTGGAAGGTTGCCTTATTTTTTGCACACGGGAATTTTCGATTACAGGTCGAATTTCCTCCAACAGAGTAAACAAGGTTAATGAATCAAAATTAATCATAAATCACCTTATCTAAAGCAGTAAATGCTATTTTATGCGCAAAAACATCGTGAACTCTTATTATATTTACTCCTTGTTGCACCAAATAAGAAGAGAGCGCAATATCAGCAGGGGTGGTCTTTTTAATCTCTTGATTACTCATTTTTTGTACAAAAGATTTTCTTGACAATCCATACAAGGTAGGAAATCCTATAGACGTTATCTGGAAGGCTTTTTTAATTAGTTCTAAATTTTGTTCATAAGTTTTATTGAAGCCCAACCCAGGATCAATAATAATTTTATCTTCTTTTATTCCTGCCTCTTTTGCCAGATTAATACGCTTTGTCAGCCCTTTTATTGTTTCACTCATTGTGTTTTCTTTTATAACATCATTAAAAGTCAAAACAATATAAGCATCAAAATCAGCAACAATTTTTGCCATATTTTTATCATTTGTTAAGCCTGAAATATCATTTATTATGTCTGCGCCAAGCATAAGCATTTCTTTTGCCGTAAGAGCATTCCTTGTATCAATACTTATCGGAATTTGGGGATTGAAATTTCTACAATCGCTAAAAATCTGTTTTAATCTTTTATTTTCTTCTTCTTGTGAAATAGGCTCATTTTGTGGGGCTGTTGATTCTGCCCCGATATCTATGATATCGGCGCCTTGTTTTATGATTTCTTCATAATGTTGTAGCGCAGATTTTTGTTCAAAATGCTCCCCGCCGTCTGAGAAAGAATTGGGCGTATAATTCAAAATACCCATAATATAAGTTTTTTCAAAATTTAAAATATTATTTTTAATTTTTATAGGGCTAAGAGTATTCTGCTTGATATTTTCCAAATTACAAGCGAGTTTTTTCAGTCCAAAAGGTTGAAGATGAAGCTTTTTGATAATTTCTTTTAGCTGTGCATCCGTTGCAAACAATATAACATCAGAAAAATCAATTGAATGTGTTAAAACATCATGATGTAAAGCACAATCCGTTCCGCAAGATAACGCCGTTTGCTTTAAAATTGTTGCCTGAACCGGAGTTAAGCCGAAAATTTTATATAAATCAGATTGATATTTATTCTTGGCAACATTTATATATTGCTTATCAAAGCCGATTTCAGAAAGTTCATTTTCTAAATTTAAGCTTGTTAGTTTTGTAATTAAGAAGTTTTTTTCCATAAAATCTCTCTAATATTCGGGCGCAATAAAAATTTTCAAACGATTAAGCGGCCAAAAAATAAAAGTAGCTTTCCCTATAATTCTCTCTTTAGGTAACAAACCCCAAAAACGGCCGTCTTGGCTGTTGGCACGATTGTCACCCAGCATCAAATACTGCCCTTCAGGCACAACTGCAGGTCCGCAATACATGTTTTCAGTACAAGGGATGGTTTTGTTTTCG
>JAZNJP010000289.1:0-10352 GCA_045578125.1 Candidatus Gastranaerophilales bacterium
GACCGCTTGGCCTCCGACTTGAGAGTTTCTTAAAAAGCTTTCGTCTAAATCAAGAACAAGTGAAACTTGTTGAATTTCATCATAAGTTGGGTTAATTAAATTAAACCAAGAACCGCTCAGTGCTTCGTTTATATTCAATTCAACTAATTCTTCATTACTTGCTGTTTTTAAAATCTCTATCATAATTTTAATTAAACTATTATTTTTCTATTTTTACAAGCATGAATTTTTCAAAAAAACTCGCTTTTGGGGATTATTTGATAAGACCGTAGCCTAAAAGAAGTGTGGTTAAAATGAATATTCCACCAACAATGTATGTTACTTTGTTTAAACCGTCTTCAGCGCTTTTTTGCGAAGTAAAAATTTGGCTGATAGAGCCAATTGCAGCAATTCCATCGCCTTTTGGAGAGTGTAATAAAACTAGAATTATTAAAAGTATTCCTGAAATTATTTGTACGCCAAAGATGAAATTTACCACTTTTTACCTCACTTATTTTATGTTTTTAAACTAACACAAAAAAATATTTGAGGCAAATTTCAAGCTTCGACAAAAATAAGAATTTAAAAATTAAAATTATCCGCCAATTTCAAGCGCTCTTTGAGCCATAGTTTTTGCCATACTCATAACTGTAATGCTTGCTTCATATGCTCTTTGCGCCATTTTGGCATCTGCAATGTCAACAAGCGGGTCGACGTTAGACATTTTTACAAAGCCATCTTCGTCAGCATCTGGGTGTCCTGGCATATAAACTTTTTCTTGAGGTGTTGGGTCTTGAACTGTTCCTGTAAAACTTACGCCACCAACAATTGAATTATCCCCTGGAATTGAGGTGTTTGTGTTTAAAAATGTTGAAAAAGGATTATCTTCTTCAGCTTTAATCACAGAGATTTTCCTAACATAGTTTGGTGTGTCAAGGTTTGCTATGTTTTTTGCGGCAATTTCAATTCTTCTGCCGTGTGCGTTTAAGCCTTGTAGCCCTATTTGCATTGAATTCATTACGCCCATTTATTAATCTCCTTAAGCTTGACCTACGTTGATTACAGTTTTTAGTTTTGTGATTGTGCTGTTCATTTCTTTGCTTGCAATCGAATAAAGTACGTAGTTGCGTTGCATATCAGCAATTTCTTCTGCTGGGTTCACCGCTTCCCCTGTTTCTGTTGAATATGGGATAGGTCCAAATTTATCATTAATTTTTGCTTCAAGTGGTGAAGCACTAGTTCCTAAATATTCAGAGAAACTCATTGTTTTTCTAACATACCCAGGGGTATCCATATTTGCAATGTTACTTGCGATTAATTGTTGCTTGTGGGATAGCATATCCATTACTCTTGTTGGGCTATCCAATATTCCAAATGCTTTAATTGCCATTTATCTAGCTCCCGATTTGTATTGATTTTTCATATAGTGAATCAATTGCTTGTATTAATTTTGTTTGCGCTGTCATTTGAGCGTTAACTCTCAAGACATCAGTTACTTCTCTGAACATATCAACGTTAGAACGTTCTGTGCTATATTGAGCGATTTTTTTGGTGTCTTTTTCAAGCATAGGTTCGCCCGAGTCTTCTGTTGTTATGTATCTATTTCCGCCCACTTCTTTCAAACCTTCTGGGTTATTAAAGGTTACAAGTGGAATTGTGCCTTGATATTCGCCCGTTGATGTTTTCGTTTTGTATGTGTAAACATCGCCATTGTTTTTAATTTCAATTCTTGCGCTGTTTGGGTTGATTTTAATGCCAGAGCCCACCATATCGCCAGATAGGGTTTTGATATAGCCTTCTTTATCTGTTGTGAAATGACCATCGCGAGTGTAATAAATATTTCCTTCAGGGCTTGTAATTGGGATATAGCCTGCACCGTCAACTGCTACATCTAGAGGGTTTTGAGTTCTTTGAATACCGCCTTGAGCCATATTTGTTCTAAGACAGCCTTTCATATAGCCTTCAGTTGTCATAACTTCTTCAAAACTTACACCTTTGTATGCAGTTGTGTTCATATTCGCAAAGTTTTGAGAATGATAACCCAATTTTTCAAATTGTGTTAAAGCGTTTGATGCGGATTTTCTTATGATACCTTGAAAATTAGCCATATTTCACCTAACTTCCTAATTGTTGTATTACTCTTGATAAATTACTGCTTTGCAAATTATACATTTGCAAATTTGCTTCGAAATTTCTTCTATATGGAAGAATTTTCATAATTTCTGTTGGCAGGTCGACGTTAGAGGCTTCTAAATGTTGTTGAACAACATTTACTTCTGCTGCTCTTTCGCCAGTTTTTGAAACTATGCCGAATGTTGCAACTGGAACCATTTTATTTTGTTCTCTATCAAGCATTGCAATATCGCCAGCAGAATTTACTTTAATGTCGCTAAGTTTTTCTGGGAAAAATGGGAGAGTAATTTTAAGCCCGTTGTCTGAAAGCACATCTTCTCCAAGCAGGTTTTGTAATTCGCCATTTTTTCCGATTTGAAATCTGCCGTCACGAGTGAGTTTAATTGAACCATCAGATGCTTGAACTTGGAAATAACCTTTTTCGCGTAGTGCAAAATCAAGCGGATTATCTGTGTTTGCAATACGACCTACTGTGTCATCAGTTGCTTTTGAAAGTGCTTGCGAGCCAAGATATTCTGCAAAAGATGAAATAACAGCTTCTTTTCTTTGATAGCCGATTTTATCAAAACCCTGCAAATTTTCGCCAGCAATAGCATAAACATTTGCTGCAAGGTGCATTGCTCGAATTGAATCTACAATGCCATTTTTGTTGTAACTTACATTACCTTTAATATTCATATCTACCTTTTTAAGATTATAGTAATCCTCAATATCGGTCGGCATATGGGGCAAACTCTTGATGGAGAATTGAAAAATATAGGCTAATTGGTTGAGTTTGCTTTATCCATTTCGAATATTAATCTTATTAATGAATAAATTGCAAAAAGCAAATATGAGTTAATGTTATCTTCGGTTGAAATTTGAACAGATGTTTTTTGTGATTCTTCTGGCTTTTGTTTTATGTTTTCTTTGAGAATTGTGTTTGTCATATTCAATTTTTTTGTTTTTTCGTTGAATAATTTCTCAAATTCATTTAATGGGAATGAATCATTAGCGTAGATTAGTGTTGTAAGCGATGAGGACGTATATTCTAAAAACGCTTTAACAGCACCCCAAGTTTTGGTCATAATTGTAATTGTTGCAGATTGGGTTTCTGCATCTTCGCCTCCGCCTGCTTCTTTTTTCTTTTCGAAATCAATTTCGAAATCCAAATTTTCGCCAGTTTTTGTGTTGAGTGGAAGCCAAGGAAGGTAGTATATTACAAAAGTTTTTAAAATTTGGTTTGTGTCGGCTGAGAAATTAGCATTGAGTGTTGTGATTATATTCAAAATATCTTTCAATTCTTTTTGAGAAGACAAATTCCCATCGCGAGCGAAACTTGTCATCAAATCCATTATTTTTTTTGTTGCAAGAGAAGTATTTTCGTTTAAAAGTTTTAAAATCTCTGCAATTTGAATAGATGTCTGACTGCTTATATTTTTCCCAGCTTTTTCTGCGGCACCAGTTTTGGAGAGCATTTCCATATTTAAAAATTCTTCCAATTCGCTTGGAAGGTATAAAAATTCTCTGAGCATTTTCATTTTGTCGCCTTCTCCCATATAAGGTGCATCAGATAGCACATAAAATGGCATTGCGCCATATTGAGTGATATTTGGCACAGGACGAGTTGAGGCAAAATTTGCTCCTTGCGGGTTAACAGGGGTTTCTTTAACGCCTTGAGCATTTGCAGTTTGAGTGTTTGTCATTTGTCTTGCTGCAAAATTATTTAAAAAATTAAGCGGGTTAAAATTCATATTAAAATTATAATATTTAATATCGAGTTTTCAACTAAATTTGCGCTCGTATAACTCTTGTGATTCCTGCAAGGTCTAGCGTTGTTTTAATGTTTTTGTATCCATTTTGCATGAATAATTTTTCTACGTCTTTACTTTGGTTTATACCAAGCTCAAATAGCATAAATCCATTTTCTTTTAAATAGTTTTTTCCTTGAGTAATTATTTTTTCATAAAACTCAATTCCTTTGTCGTCGTCTGTGAAAAGCGCTGTTTCTGGTTCAAAATTTAAAACTTCACTTTGCATTTCAGATTTCATTTTTTTTGGAATATATGGTGGGTTTGAAATAATTATATCGAATTTTTCTTTAATATTTGAAAATAAGTCGGATTTTCTAAATATCGCAATATTTGATTCTAAATATTTTTGAGCATTTTCAATTGCAATAGTGAGTGCTTTAGTTGAAATATCAACCCCTAAAATTTCAACTCTTTTCTGGAATTTATAGGCAAGTGAAATTGGAATAATTCCTGTTCCTGTTCCAATGTCTAAAATTTTTATTTTTTCGCACTCTTTAAATTTTTCTATAATTTTTTCAGCTTCCACCACAAGTAATTCTGTTTCATCTCTTGGAATTAGCGTATTTTCATTTACATTGAAAACCAAATTCATAAATTCGCATTTGCCAAGAATATATTGAATAGGCGCTTTTGTTTCCGCTCTTTTTTTGGCAAGTTCAATAAGATTTTCTGCAATTCTTTCTTCAATTTCTTTATCAAGTGCTATATCTTCTGCGCTAATTTCCCCTCCAAGGCGCAAAATAAGCTTTGCTTCTGTTTCAAATTCTTCAATTTGAGCACCAAGCAGTATATTTTTTATTTCTTTAAACAGATTTGTTGTCTTCATTTTTTCCTTCAATAATTTCCATAATTATATTTCTTAAATCCCATCTTGATAAGCCCTCAAGAGATTTTTCTTCAACTTTATGCGAGCGCACCAGTCCCTTATAGTATTTAATTTGTTTTTGAGTTGGTTTTGCATTTTGCATTTTTTTAATTTGAGCTTTTTTTCTTTGTTCTTTTGCAAATTCTTTTTGTTTATCAATGTATGGTTGCTGTTTTTCCATAAAATTGAGGTGATATTTAACCCCATCAATAAATTTTTCAATATCTTTTAGAAATTTCTCATCATTGATATTTTCAATGACAAAGTGGAAATGGGTTTGAGAAATTTTGTCGTAGTATATTTCGTCATCTAAAAAATCAGTTAAAATTTTTGACGTCTCTTCTTCTTTCTTTTTCTTGGTCAAGGCCTGAAGATGCGAAAAAAGAGAAGATTTTTGCCTTGGTGTTAAATTTTGAAATAATATTTTTTTAAGATTATACATTTGCCTTCTTTAATTTTTTATCTATTACAAGCATTATAACAGTTATTAAAATAACAAATGGAACAAGAATTTCAAGGTTTATCTTCTCCATTAAAATTCCAATGATGGCAGGAAATGTGCATACGCCAACCCCAGCAAAACCAATTTGCACACCACAAAGGGTGTCAAAAATATTTTCATCAAATCTTTTAGCTGTTGCATTCATCATGCAAGGGAATAAGCCAGCAATACCTAAACCATATATAATAAGCGCTATTGCGTTTAAATAAAAATTATGCGGAATAAGAAGAAGCAACGAGGAGAGTGCAGTAAATAATCCGCCTGTTATAATTTTTTCTGTATGTATTTTTGTGCTCACAAAACCCATTAAAAATCTGCCAACCGTAAAAGAACTCCAATAAATTGAAACAAGAAGCCCTGAAAGAGTTAAATCGTAATTTCTTGAATTTACAAAAACGCTTGCAATCCAAAGCCCAATTCCAGCTTCAAGCGCTGCATATAAAAAGAAAAACAAAACATTTAAAACAGGACGAGGAGCAAACAATTCTTTTAATTTTGGAGCGCATTTTGAGTGAGTTTTCATTTCTTCATTTTGCTTTTCGCCAAGCAGTTTTTTTGTAAATATAAAAATTATAAAAAGCACAAAAAGTACGCAGGACATTGCAATATAACCAATGCGCCAGTTAGAGGTTAAATTATTTGCGAAAGTCACAATATACGCACCCGCTGCTGCGCCTAGTCCCCAGCTAGCGTGAAGCCAATTAAGATGTTTTGCGCTAAAGTTTTTTGAGGCATAGTTGTTAAGCGATGCGTCAACGCAACCTGCGCCAAAACCCATAGGAAGGCAACACAAAAGCAAAAACCCCCAACTCTTCGCAAGCCCGAAACCAAGAAGTGCAATTGCAATTAGGGCGGTTGAAAATATTAAAATAGCATTTGTTGTGAATTTTCTTATGAAAAACGGGCTTAAAAAGCTTGAGATGATTGTGCAGATTGTGACAAACATCATAATAATACCTGCTTGAGCAAGACCTTTATCAAATGTTTCTCTCATTGAAACCCAAGAAATGCCAAGGATTTGATCAGGTAACCCAATTGATATAAAACCTAAATATAAAACCAGTAAAGTTAAGCCTAAAAGTTTATTTTTCATATGATTTATAATAACCTTAAACACAAATATTTCAAAATGTAACGAAATTTGTTAAGTAAATTGTAAACTTTTTGTATTTTTCTTAATACTTGGTTATTATTTAAACTATGAGTGGTGTTAGTGAATTGAAAAAGATTTTTAGTTTTTTAGAGTTAGAGTTAAGTTCTGACGGTCTTGAGTTCTTTTTCAATATAAAGAAGTGCTATGAGCGCGATTTGAACCTATTCCGCGATTTTATAATTGATTATCTTAACCTGCAAACAGATAATGTAATTTCCCCTGATGATGATTTATATAAAACTTTTGTAAAATATTACTCACAAATTTCGCTATATCAAAATGAAGATGAATTTTTAGAACAATTTGCACGTTACGCAAAATATTATATTATGCTAAGCTATGAATATATCAAAAACGATGATTTCAAACATTGGATTTCGATAATTAATGCTTACCGTGGCAAAGTTGCATATCCATTCTTGATGGAACTTCTTGATGATTTTGAAAATGGAAGAATAACAAAAGAAGATTTAAATCAAATGGCGCTAATGGTTGTTAATTTGCTCAGAAATTCGAAGCTTGAAGAATCGGAACTCAGAAAAGAGTTTGCTCATCTTGGTTTGAGGGTGAATAAAATGCTGAGTTCGAAAGACAAAGAAGAGCAAGTAGAAAAGGTCAGTTAATTGGTACAATTCATAGATAGCGCGAAGATTAAAATTCAGTCAGGAAGAGGCGGCAACGGAGCAGTTGCTTGGAGAAGAGAAAAATATGTAGATAAAGGCGGTCCAGCAGGCGGTGATGGTGGCCGTGGCGGAGATGTTTATTTTATTGGAGATGAAGGGCTCTCTACTCTTTTAGACTTTAAATTTCAATCTGTTTTCAAAGCTGAAAATGGTGAAAATGGCAGAAGTAAAAATTGCCATGGTGCACTTGGCGAAGATTTAATTATTAAAGTGCCAGTTGGGGTTATTGTAAAAGATTTAAAAACAGGAAAAATTATTGCTGATATCAAAGAGCACGGACAAAAAGTTCTTATTGCTAAAGGTGGCAGAGGAGGTCGAGGCAATGCTCGCTTTGCAACTCCGCAAAAAAGGGCACCACAGTTTTGTGAACCAGGTGAACCTCCTGTAATTCGTGAATTGTTGCTCGAGTTAAAACTCATTGCAGATATTGGACTTCTTGGCATGCCTAATGCTGGAAAATCTACTTTTATAAGTGTCGTATCTCAAGCGAGGCCGAAAGTTGCAGACTATCCTTTCACAACCCTTGTTCCTAACCTTGGAACAGTGAAAAAACCAACAGGAGATGCCTTTGTGCTTGCAGATATTCCAGGGCTTATTGAAGGTGCATCAGAAGGCATTGGACTTGGTTTTGAGTTTTTAAGGCATGTTCAAAGATGTAAGTTTTTATTGCACATTTTAGATATTACAGATGAAAATTATGAAGAAAACTACATTAAAATAAATAATGAACTTAAAAAGTATGACGAAGAGCTTGCAAATCGTTATCAAGTGCTTGTTTTGAATAAAGCTGATGCCTTGCTTGATGAGCAAGTTGAAGAAGCGATTGAGAAAATGAAAAAACATAATTCGGATATTTTTGTAATATCTGCTATTGCAAAAACAGGTGTGCAAGAACTTCTCAATCACATTTATGTGAAAATTGATGAAATTCCATCTCCGATAATTGACGTTGAGTTAGATGAAGATACTGGTGTTGATGATAATGATGATAGCGAATATACAATTATGCAAGTATCAAAAAATTGCTATGCAATTGATGGAGGAAAAATAAGAAGACTTGCAGGTGTTACTGATATTCGAAATTCTGCACAAGTAATTAGGCTTAAAAACATTCTTGATGCTATGGGTGTTTTTACAAAACTTAAAAAAATGGGTATTCAAGACGGTGATACAATTATCTGCTCTCATCTAGAATTTGAATACATGAGCGATTACTATTAATGTACTATTTTTAATGTTTTTTATACATTATATGCAGTATTTGTATGATTTTTGCTAATTGAAATTTCTGTTGTATAATAAAATTAATATATGGGGCTCTTATTACGTAATAAATGGAATTAGTTGATGTTTTTCGAGGAAGAAACTAAAGACACACATGGGAATATGGACGATTACGACTTGGATATAGAACAAGGCGAATCTGTTAGCTGGGACAAGCTTCTTGATGATAAAGATGAGCTTGATGAAACAGCTGACTCTAAAAACGACGATGACTCAAATGATGAGGATATCGCAGACAAACTCTTAAACATGGACGATGATTCTTTTGATGCGTTTGTTTTGAAACAACAACAAGCTATTGTTGAAAACCCTAACGCTACACAGGGTTCAGACGACGAAGTTGATTTTGATGAATTTTTACTAGACGATATCGACGAAGAAACTGAAGATGCTCTTAAAAAGGCGGTTAAGACTGACCTAAGCACGGATAATAATTATCAACCTGAAATTGTTCAGGAAGAAGATTTTGCAGAAGACGAAGATGTTTTTAGTTTTATCGAAGACGAAGAAGAAACACAAGAAACTGTTTCAGTTGAGCCTCAAGAAACTCAAAATATTCAACAAGAAATAGCTCAAATTAATGATTTGGACGATGAAGAAGAAGTTGCTCCACAACTTGCGCAACAAGAAGAAAAGCAATACAGTGTAGAAACCGCAGAAGCTTTCATTGAGGAAGAAGATGACGCTGTATTTAGCGAAGAACAATTTGCAGAATCTACACCAGATGTTCCTGCGCTTGCTGGCGAGCCTATGGAAAATCCTGCTGGAGCACAAGAAGCTGCTGCTGGTAATTTCTCGCAAAAATCAAGAACAAATGTTCCTAAAAAGCAAAATTCTTCTATGACAATAGCTTTACTTGCAGTGCTTTTACTTGCTGCGGGCGGTTATTATGCTTACACGAATTATGGTGATAAGCTTGGCTTGGGTGGCGCAAGCACTGATGTGGCTCTTGATGTGTCGCAAGATACTTCTGCAGGCGCAGATGTTGGCGCAGTTCCTGCACCGCCATCTGAGGCGCTTGATGTTCCTGCTCCACCAGCGGATGCCGTTGATATCCCTGCTCCTCCAGCAGAAGAAGCTACTGTGAAACAAGCTCCAAAAGCTAAGACAGATATCAAAACTCAAACTGGTTCTGAAGCGACAAAGAGTGTTTCTAAGGCAATTGAGCAAGGCAGAGCAAAAATTTCAAAAGATAAAGAAACGGACAAAACTAAAACAAGTATCCAAGTTGTTACAACTGGCAGGTTAAATCCATTTGTTCCGGTTGGCAATTTAAATAACATTGGGTTTATAACAACGCCAAAAATTGATGTTTTACCGCCAAATGAAACTTTAGGGCAACCAGACCCATTGCTTGAAAAGCTCATGAGCATTAAGGTTTCAGGAATTTTATATGACGGGGTTAATTCTTCTGCCGTAATAAACCTTGGTGGAGTTGACTATTTTGTTCAAAAAGGCGACAGAATTGATAGCTTTACAGTTGTTGATATTACAAAAACAACGGTTGCTATTAAAGAGAAGAACAATATTTTCTCTGCTTCAATAGGTCAAACCTTTAGCGCTGGTGCAACAATTGAAGGACAAACACAAATCCAAAAACAAAATAACACTGTTATAAGGCAGTATACAACAACACAAGACATTAACATTAATACCAACAACAATTAACAAAAACAAAATCAGGAGTTTAATATGTTTTCAACAACAAAAAATATTACTTTTAGAAAATTAATAGCCTCTACGATATTGGTTGCTTTTACAACTTTATCAGCTAGTGCAATTAATAATGTTAAACTTAAAGATAGTGTTCAAAAATCAAATTTTGGCTACGTTATATCAGATTTTGCCTTGACAATCGAGCCGCAAGATTTTATAATAATAATGAAAAGGCTTAGTTGCATTTTAACTAAAGAGGTATTTTTATGAATAAAACGTATTATAACGCCGTGATTGAGCGCCG
>JAZNJP010000290.1:0-2384 GCA_045578125.1 Candidatus Gastranaerophilales bacterium
TATGCAAAAATTGAAGAAGAAAATGGAAAATTCTTTTTGCGTCGCGGAGTAAATGCAAAAAAAGACCAATCATATTTTTTATATGGTTTAACTCAAGAACAACTTTCAAAAACTTTAATGCCGTTGGGTTCATACACTAAAGAAGAAATACGAGATATTGCTCGTAAAAATGGTTTTGAAGTTGCAGATAAAGCAGACAGCCAAGATTTTTATGTTGGTGATTACAATGATATTTTGAACCAAGAACCAAAAAAAGGAAATATTGTTGATTTGGATGGCAATATTTTAGGAACTCATCAAGGTTTTTGGAATTACACAATTGGTCAAAGAAAAGGTATTGGAGTTGCTGCAGCTGCACCACTTTATGTTGTTGAACTTAGGAAAGATACAAATGAAGTTGTTGTTGCCTTTAAGGAAGATTCTTTAAACAAGGGTTTGATTGCTAGCAATGTAAATTTAAAATTAACTGCGCCAATTGAATGCCAAGTGAAAATTCGTTCAGCTCAAGAACCAAAGTCAGCAATGATAAAACCATGGGGTGAAAAAATAGCTGTTGAATTTGAAGATTTGCAGTCACCAATTGCAACAGGACAATCTGCTGTGTTTTATGATGGCGAAACTGTGCTTGGTGGCGGAATTATAGAAAGTGTATTTTAATGGATAAACAAGAGCTTTTAAAACTTTATAATATGGATTTAGATGAACTTTTGAAATTATCTTCAAAGTATATGTCTAATAATGTGGAGTTTTGCTCCTTAGTTAATGCTCGAAGTGGTAAATGCTCTCAAAATTGTAAATATTGTGCACAAAGTTCTCATTATAGAACTGATGTTGAAGATTATCCATTGATAAAAAAAGAAGAAGTTGTGAAAGCTGCATTAGAGGCAAAAGAAAATGGTGTAATTCGCTTTGCTGTTGTAACCTCAGGAAAATCTCCAGATGAAGAAAATTTTGATAAAATTTTAGAATTTGTTGATGAATTAAATAAGCTAGAAGGCATAAGAAGTTGTGCTTCAATTGGTATTTTGACAGAAGAACAAGCTAAAAAATTAGCTGAGCATGGATTAAAAAGGGTTCATCATAATATAAATACTTCAGAATCTTATTACGGTGAAATTTGCACAACACATAGCTGGCAAGATAGGTTAAATACTTGTAAATATGTGAAAAAATATGGAATGGAATTGTGTTGTGGTGTAATTCTTGGAATGGGCGAAAGTATTGAACAACGTATTGAAATGGCTCTTGAATTAAGAGAAATTGAACCAGAATCTATACCAATAAATATTCTAATGCCAATACCTAAAACTCCATTTGGAAATTATCATGACAAAATTGATGAGGAAAATGTTCTAAGAACTCTTGCTGTATTTAAAATAGCTAACCCAAAATCTGTTTTAAGATTTTGCGGTGGAAGAATGAGATTGTCTGACGAAAATCAAGAATTAGCATTAAAAACATGCGTTGAAGGAATTTTAACGGGAAATTATCTAACAACAACAGGAAAAAGCCCAAAAGATGATATTCAGACTGTTGAAAAACTTGGGAAAGTTTTGGTTGAAAATTAATTTTAATATTATTTGTTGCAGCGTTCTCATCGCACAATAATTTTCTCTTAAATTTAGACATAAAAAAAGAGGTCTTGATAACCTCTTAAAAATGGTGCGTCTGGCGCGATTGTCTTGGTCGTTCGCGATAAACGTGTCTTCAGGTGAAAACTCCTCGTTTCCACCTTTCGCACTCTGCTCACTCCCGCTCGAACAAATCACAATGCTTCGCATTGTTGCGTTCTCATCGCGCGTTTATATGTTTTTTAAAATAAGCAATAAAAAAGAGGACTTATGTCCTCTATCAAAATGGTGCGTCTGGCGCGATTCGAACGCGCGACCTATCCCTTAAAAGGGGAGTGCTCTACCTGCTGAGCTACAGACGCGTTTGTCTAACTTCTCTATTAAATTACCAAGAACATATTTTAGAGTCAATAGGGTGATTTAAAAAAAGTTAAAAATTTAAAATACAAAACAAAAAACATATAGAAAGTCGTCCTGATGCTTCGTATAGATAACATCTAACCTCAGTAAAGGCTGCGGAACTCGCTACGCTCAAACAGTCCCCGCCTTGATGTTTCTTCGGTAAGGTGTTTTACTATACTGCACAATGGACTTTTTCTATATGTTTTTTCTTTTGAAAAGTTTCAATAAAAAAGTGACTTGTATAAGTCACCGAGAGTTCTCTGTTATGGAATAAATAATAAGTAGTAGAACGATATAAGGTAAAGTGTTTTCGTCCTCTGATTCCTCTTATTACTTATAACGAAATAATTTTTTTAAAGTTCATTTTTAGTTTAATGCGCTAATTTCTGAATCAAAATAGAATGTGTTTGT
>JAZNJP010000291.1:0-1581 GCA_045578125.1 Candidatus Gastranaerophilales bacterium
GGCTTGCCTTCCAATTGAACCGCATTTAGTGCGTTATCAATTAAAGAAATTACATTTTCAACAGGGATTAGCATTGGGTGAACCCTAATATCAAGCGCATCACCATCGCGTTGTGCAAGCCCAATAAGCTTAATTTTGTAACCTAAATCTTCAGCATGCTTAATGTCATCATCAGAGATGTTTGTAATTCCTTCTCTATAAATTTTATTTACATCAATTCTTTTTCCAAAAACAATGTTTGCAAGCGTTGCAATTTTATACATTGTGTCAAAACCTTCAACATCGCCTGTTGGGTCAGTTTCGGCGTAACCGAGCTCTTGCGCACGAGCAAGACATTCGTTATATGAAATTTGATCTTGTTCCATTTTGGTTAAAATGTAGTTTGTTGTTCCATTTAAAATGCCCGCCACCCTGACAAATTTGTTTGCACGAAGCGCATTTTTAATTGGCGAGATAATAGGAATACCACCTGCAACTGCAGCTTCATACAAAATTACAACATTGTGTTCATTTGCAAGGTCAAAAAGCTCAGCGCCATGTTTTGCAAGCAACTCTTTGTTTGCAGTAACAATGTGTTTTTTGTTCTTAATTGCAGTTTTTAAAACATCTAGCATTGGGTTTACCCCGCCCGCAACTTCAACCACAATATCAATTTCGGGGTGATTAGCAATAACAAACGGGTCATCAGTTAGAAAATTAACTTCAACACTCCTTTTTTTAGATGTGTTTTTAACGCAAGCACCAATTATTTCAATTTCAGGGAAATCCTGAAGAACTTTAACGACACCCGTGCCAACAGTGCCAAGTCCTATAATTCCGATTTTTAATTTATTTTCCATAAAACGGATTATACTAAAAAAAAACATGCTTGTCTTAATTTTTTTGTACTATACTTGAAATGTAGTAAATATGAGAGTTTAAAATGACAGAAACAAGAGTTAGAATAGCACCTTCTCCAAGTGGAAATTTGCACATCGGAACGGCTCGCACAGCACTTTTTAATTACCTTTATGCGAAAAAAATGGGCGGTAAATTTGTTCTTAGAATTGAAGATACAGACGCTGAGCGCACAGAGCAACAATATATTGACAACATTTTTGATAGCTTAAAAGCGCTTGGTTTAAATTGGGATGAAGGTCCAGATGTTGGCGGAGATTATGCTCCATACACTCAATCTGAAAGATTTGATATTTACCCAGAATACGCACAAAAGCTTTTAGATGCAGGCTTTGCTTATGAATGCTACTGCACACCTGAAGAATTAGAAGCAGAAAAACAAGCATCCCAAGCAAACAAAGTGGCACACGTATATAGCGGAAAATGCGAAAATCTAACAGAAGAAGAAAAAGCAAAACTTAGAGCAGAAGGTAGAAAACCTGCAATAAGATTTAATATTGCAAAGGCACAAAAAGCATTCCACGAAACATCTATCTTGGAATTCGAAGACCTTGTAAAAGGAAAACTTCATATGGATACAGATTTGTTAGGTGATTTTGTTATTCAAAAATCTAACGGAGCACCTACGTACAACTATGCAGTTGTTATAGATGATATGTTAATGAAAATCTCACACGTTATTAG
>JAZNJP010000292.1:0-6065 GCA_045578125.1 Candidatus Gastranaerophilales bacterium
TATTTTAAAGCATTTTTAATAATAATTCCAAAAAATAATACAAAGCGAGTATTCAAATAAGTTAATAAAACTTATAACATGGTTTTAATTATTTTCCCTTTGTTGTAAATTAGAACTGTACCCATTTTGAGGCAAGATTGCGCAATAATTTTGAAAGTTTTGATAATATGGAAACCTCAATGAGGAAAACTTCTGTTGTTCAAGAAAGAAGTGCTCTTGTTGCTGTTCATATGTATAAACAATTTCTAGATTTCCAACAAACTGGGTTGATGTGTGCAGAAATTTTTTCAAGAATGATTGAAGATATAGGCACTGTTGTAGATTATCTTCGCCAATCTTTTGGTGTTCGAAATGTGCCTGTTCAAAATGTTACATACGAAGTTGATAGTAACAAAACTCTTGTTATGATAAACATTTTGTGGCATACAATTAGTTTTGTGAATAGATATAATATTTCCCCAAAAGCCTTGCCTCGTGCAACAAGAAGCCCGCTTTTTTGCGGAAGAATTTTAGCCTTAAATGGTAATTATTATAACATCATAAAAGATTTGAATGATTACGAAAGCCAAATGAAAGCTATGCTTGATAATGAGATAGCTTCTTTGTATGTTCCATCTGAAAAAGGTGAAAATACAATTATTACGATAAGACACAAAGATAACCAAGAATTCCCAGTGAATAGAATTGATGCTAGTCGTGAATTTGTACTAAAAGTTATTGAACTTGTTTGTGCTGGCGGTCAGTTCCATGAACAAATTAAAACAAAATTTGACTTTTAAATTATTTTCTTTAAAAAATCAATATGCTTGATTTTTTTATTAATTTTTTTGGTTTAAGAAATAAATGTTCTCATAGAAATGCACTTCTGAATTCCGAAGAAGGATATTGTCCTGATTGCGGGAAATATTTGAAAAAATATTATTACATAATTCGCTGTAAGCATTGCGATATTAAAAGAAAAGGCGAGGTTTTATATCAAGGAATTTATCCTGTTGATAGTTTTTGTGAAAATTGTGGTGGAGACGATTTTTATGTTGAAAAATTAGAAAAAATAAACTTTTTTGACATTAAATATGCAATCATTTCAAAAGAAGTAGTGGAAGAGGAAAACTCTCTCCAAGAAGTTTTCCAAATTTGGACAGAGTGTGATTTTAGGGAAAAAATTGCCGGTTATTTAATGCAAAAAGCTTATGCAAAATAATGTTTATTGTATAATTTCCTTGTACTGAATGAGGAATTAACAATGCTTGTTGTAATGAACCAAGGAATAGCTGACCAAGTTGTTGATAAGACAATTAAATACATCCAAGATAGAGGTTTTGAAACACATGTATCAAAAGGTGAAGTTCATACAGTCATAGGTGTTGTAGGCGGTGGCGCTCAACACATAGATAGACGTGACTTGGAGCTTTTATCTGGCGTTAAAGAAGTTATAAAAATTACATCAAGTTATAAACTTGTGAGCAGAGTGTTTAAACCAAAAGATACAGTTGTTAAAATTGGTGATGAAAAATTTGGCGGGAATAATTTTGGAGTAATTGCAGGCCCTTGTAGTGTTGAAAGTTATGAGCAAATGGACGAAACTGCAAAAAAACTCTCTAAACTTGGTGTGAAAGTTTTAAGAGGAGGTGCTTTTAAGCCAAGAACTTCTCCATATGCTTTTCAAGGTCTTGGTGAAGAAGGTTTGCAAATTTTGAGAAAAGTTGCAGATAAATATAATATGGCAGTTGTTTCTGAAATTATGGAAATTGGCCAAATTCCTTTGTTTGAAAAATATGTTGATTGCTTACAAGTTGGCGCAAGAAATATGCAAAACTTTAATTTATTGAAAGAATTAAGCCATTTGAAAAAACCAGTGCTTTTAAAACGTGGGCTTTCAGCAACATTTGAAGAATGGTTGATGAGCGCTGAATATATTATGTCGGGTGGTAACAGGCAAATTATTCTCTGCGAAAGAGGGATAAGAACATTTGAAACAGCAACAAGAAACACGCTTGATCTGTGTGCAATTCCCGTAATTCAAAAACTTTCACACTTGCCAATTATCACTGACCCATCTCATGGCACAGGGCTTCGCGATAAGGTTGCGCCAATGGCAAAGGCTTCTCTTGCAGCAGGGGCCGATGGCGTTATGCTTGAAGTTCACCACAAGCCAGAATGCGCTTTGTGTGATGGAGCTCAATCTTTAACTCCTGAGCAACTCAAAGGTCTTTTAAAAGAAGTTGGTGCAATTGCTAGTGTTTGCTCGAAAAAAATTACTTTTTAAACATAAAACTTAAGATATAAAAAGCGTACTTTGCAAATTGCATTGTGCGCTTTATTTTATTTATTTTGAATTATTTGTGCTTTTTAGATATTCATCAAGTTCACTCGTTCTTTGTTTTACAAAATTTAAGTAATCATCTTGAGCATCTTTGGCTCTTGACCCTACATATTGTGTGTAATATTTAATTGCTTCACTGTAGTTTTCAAGAGTATCATAAATTGTTCCAAGCCCATAATATGCAAGCGAGAAGCTGCTATCTTCAGCAAGTACTTTTTTATAGCTTTCAATTGCTTCATTATATTTCTTTTCTTCTTCAAAAATAGTTGCTTGGTAATAATTTGCATAGATATTTTGAGGGTCTTTAGCTAAAATTTCATTTAGTGTGCCATGTGCTTCAAGGTATTTTTTATTTTTGAATAATTCTTGTGCTAAATCTAATTTTTTGTTCAAATTAGCGCTTTCAATTCCATCTATTGCCTGTTTTGCGTTATTGTCTTGTGGGTTAATAGTAAGAATTTTTTGGTAATATTTATATGCGCTTGCGCTATCGTTCATTTCCAGATAACAAGAAGCAATAGCGCTTAAAATGTTTGTATCTTTTGGGTTTTGGGCGAGCATTTCTTCCCAAATTTTAATTGCAGCGGGGTAATTTTTAAGTTCAAAATAACAAGATGCTATATTTGATTTAATTTCAGGTGTTTGAGTTGGAATTTTTGAATATGTTGCAATTGCGTCTTGGTATTTTTTCTCGTTCCAATATTTTGTTGCTTGCATATATAAGACATTTGATTCTTCGTTTGTAATGTCTTTTTTGAGATTTAGAAGTTCTTGATTGTTTGGTAACATTGAAAGCCCAAGAGCCACGGTTGTTTTAGCATTTTGAGTATCTTTATTATTTAAATAAATTTGCGCCATATTCACATAAATATCTTTATGTTTTGGGTTAAGTGCCATAGCTTTTCTATAATATGGGAGTGCTTCAGAATATTTTCCTGCTTTGTGTAATTCGTATGCTAAATTATATTGAGCAGGGAAATTTGTTGGGTTTGAGTTTGCTTCAAGTGTTAAATAATCAAAAAGTTCTTGCCCCTTAAAGTTATTTCTAACAAGGTTTTCGATTTCAGCTGTTGCCATTTTTGCTTCTTCAGAATTAGGTGAGATTTGAATAATTGTTTTATAGCTTGAAATTGCTCCTTTAATATCTTTAAGTTGCGCTTGTGCTTGCGCTTTATATTTTAGTAAATCTTTGTTGTTTGGTTCTTTTGATAAAATTTCATCATAAATTAAAATAGCTTCTTTCGGTGTGTTCATTTCGGAATATAGTGAAGCTAAGTTATATAGCACAATTTTATCATTTGGGTTTAGTGTTTTTGCTTTTAAATATTGCGTTTTAGCACCAAATAAATCCCCTTTTTTTTGAAGAACTGTTCCAAGATTTATGTAGCCTTGTGGGTCATTTGGGTTTTGCGCAATCCTTGAACTCCATAAAAATTCAAGGTTTTCAATTAGTTCAGGGTTTTTTTCACCGTGCTGGAGTGCTAAGCTATAAAACTCTAAAGCTGCATCTTGGTTATTCACTTCGTCCATAATAAGCGCATATTTGAAATAAACATGTGGGTTTTTAGCGTTTAATATTTTTCTGTAGCACTCAATTGCTTTGTTTTGATTGTTGAAAGATTTATAAATATCTCCAAGTGCTTCGTATGCTCGTGTTGCATATGTTTGATTTTCTGCAAGTTGCATAAAATCATATCCAGCTTCAGCAAATGAGCCTATTCTTCTTGCGCTTACTGCACTTCTATATATATTCGCAGGGTCAGTGCTTTCTCTATTTATTCTTTTTAAGTTAACTTCCGCTGTGCTTAAAAGTTCTGGTGCTTGGATATCAACACCCCAATATTTTAGATAAAAAAGAGCACTTTTAAGGTCTGAAACAGCGCTTTTATATGAGCTTTGTTCATTTGCAAGAACTTCAGCCCTTGCAAGGTAAGAAGAAACTAAAGCTTTTGCAACTGTTGCGTCATAAGGGACTCTTCTTAAAACATTTCTAAATTGCTTAATTGCAAGAGTGTAATTTTTTGCTTTGTATAAAGTTACACCGTTTTTATAAAATTCGTTATATTTTTCATCTATATAAGAGCCGTCTTGTGCGATTGTTGCTTGGGTCAAGGCTAAAACACAAAGAATTGAAATAATATATTTTTTCATAAAAAATCCCTCAAAATCTTCAAGAATTATACTATAAAATCGTTTTTTTTAGAATTGAACAAAACGTAGCCTGAAATGCTAGTTTGAATTTTTTAAGAATTGTAAACATTCCAAAAAAAATCATTAAGTTATACATGAAATTGCCGAAATATTAAATATCAATACAAGGATTATTAGTTGTGCTAAAAAAATTAGAAAAACCACAAATCAACTTGACTTCATGTACCAATAAGGTGCTTGAAGGTGCAAAAAGAAGAAGAATGACGGCATACTCTGCAGTCAAGGCACTTAATTCAAGTACGGGTATAAGAACAAATATTTATGCTGTAAAATAACCTATGCGCCTTGCAAGTGTTATTTTAGGTTTTTATATGTTTCCTGCCATGTAGAACAGAAAACCTATTAATAAGTCTGCAATTAAAAGAAAAAGTGTGCACAAAATGGCAGATTTTGTTGTGCTTTCGCCAACCCCTTTAGCTCCGCCTGTTGTGTTGTAGCCAACAGTTGCACAAACGACTGCTATAATTCCACCGAAGATGAAACCTTTGAATATGCTCACAAAAATATCTTTCATGGTAAGCATTAGCCAAACGCTTGCGATGTAGCGATTTGGATGAAGTCCAATTGTGCTGTATGAAATTGCCATACCTGCAAGAATACCAAGAAATTCTGCGAGAATAACAATGAGCGCAACTGTGATGCTTGCGCCTATTAACCTTGGTGCGAAATAATATCCAACAGGGTTCACGCCAAGCACTTTCATAGCGTCAACTTGTTCTGTTACTTGCATATTTGCAATTTCAGCTGTAATTGCAGTTCCTGCACGAGCTCCAATTGCAAGGGCTGCAAACCCTGGGGCGATTTCTCTGATTAGCGCAACTGATAAAAAGCCTCCGATATAGCTTTCGCCACCAGTTAGCAAAAATTGATTGGAAACCTGAAGAGCAATAACGGACGATGCGATAATTACAATCATTAATGATATGCCAAGCGAATCAAAACCGATTGTTGCGCTTTGCATAATGACATCTTTCCATTTTGCCTGACCTGAAAATATATATTTTAAGGTAGTTGAAAGATTTATAACGCATTGTCCGATAAAGCTAATCAAATCTAATCCTTAGTAAATTTCTGTGAGCCATTCACGGTGTATATCAAGTTCGCCACGAACTAAATCAAAGTATAATTTTTGGATTTTTTCAGTGTTTTTGCCTGTTGCGCCTGTGCCAACTGGTCTGTGGTCGATTTTTGTAACAGGCATAACTTGTGCGCCTGTGCCACAATAGAATGCTTCATCTGCAATGTATAGTTCAGTTCTATCTATATCTCTTTCTACAACTTTTAAGCCAAGTTCTTGAGCAAGTTCAATAACTGTGTTTCTTGTAACGCCAACTAAAATGTTGCTTGTTTCTTTTGATGTGATTAAAGTGTCGCCTTTAACAAGGAAGAAATTCATTGCAGAACCTTCTGCCAGTGCGATGGATTTACCTTCCATGTCTGCCCAGGTTTTGATATCTTCGTTATCTGCTGGAACAGTCAGGCAGTATGGAGAGAAGAAGAATGGCTGGGTGAAGTCATATTTTTCCTGACG
>JAZNJP010000293.1:0-2849 GCA_045578125.1 Candidatus Gastranaerophilales bacterium
AGTACCCTTGCAATCGTATTTTTGGGCTATCTTATTTTCTTAAATATTCCAAGGTTTTTAAATACAGAAAAAATTATTTCCTACATTGAGAAAAAAACTAATCTTGAAATTATTTTGGAAAATTTTTCATTCAAACCAAAATACAATTTATCACATGAAATTGCATTCGATAGCCTAAAAATCAATAATCAAAATAAAGAAAACTTGGCACACATCAAAGGTTTCACCTCTAAAAATTTAAAAGAAATAAATATCGAAACACTAAATTTAACAATAAGAAAACTTCCAAAAGAAAATTTTGAATTTGAAAAATATATTGATTTAAAGAAAAAATTAAATATTAACATCAAAAATTACAATGTTGTTTTTCTCAACAAAACAGAACTTTCAGGAAAAAATTTTACATTTAATTCAAATAGAAAAAATATTGAAACGAACGTTCAGGCGATTATCAAATCAGGCGGCAAAGTTACACCATTTGAATTTTATTTCACAGGCAAAAAACCATTCAAAAATATTCAGCTTTCAGACTGCAATTTTAAACTTAAGGCACCCAGCATTGATTTAGAAATGTTTACGCCATATCTTTCTTTGCATAAGCTTGCACCAAAAGATATTGAAGGAAAAGCCAATATTGATATCTATTCCGATAAAAATGAACTTGCAGGCGAAATTGTTATTTCAAATTTAAAAATAAAAGACGAAAATTACAATATAAAACAAACAAAAAAAATCAAAATAATCCCAAATATAAGCGCAAACAACGACGCATTAAATTTCAGAAACACTTCAATCAAATCTGAAAAAATTGATATTTTGCTAAATGGAGAAATTAAAAAATATTTAACTAAAACCCCTGAATTAAATCTAAATTGCAAACTTGAAAACACCTCGCTTGATGAAATTACTTGGCTTGCGCCTAATTTTATAGAAAAGCAACTTGATGCAATAAGAAAACTTAAAAAATATGGCGCAGAAGCAATGCTAAATGGCGAAATTAGCATTTCAGGAAATCCCATAACGCCAGATATTGAAGGTGATGTTGATATTGCAAATATTATCGTTCTAAAAAATAAGCTTAAACTTCCGCCATCTTCTGGCATTGCGGAATTTAAAAAAGATAAAGTGGATATATATGTTCGCGCACTCGCAGGGAAAGGCGAATGGGTTGACATCAAAGGGATTGCGGAATTATATGGAGCGCAAGCTGGGGAATTTAAAATTACATCATCAGAAAATGTAAATTTAGGGCTAGCAGAAACCATTCTTTTACCCGTTCAAGATGTTGTGGTTTTTCCTCTTGGCCCAGTTCCTCTTCTTGATATTAGCAAGGGCTATGGCTCAATTGATTTATTTGTTAAAGGCACAAGAACAAAAGGAATTCTTGAAGGTTGGTTTAAATTTAAAGAAGCAAGTGCGAAATTTAGAAACACAAACACTGGTCTTCATTCGGGTTCAGGCACCATATTTTTCAAAAAAGATAAAATTACATTTAACGGAATTAGCGCAAAGCTAAAATCAGCACTGGTGAAAATAAATGGTGATGCTGATTTGGAAGGAAATATCTTTATGGATATTTTGGCAAATGATGTAACAAACAGCGATATTTATGAAATTATAAAAGAAAATGTTAATGAAACTATAATCAAAAAGTTCGAAGCACTTAATCAAATTAAATTTAAAACAAATACAAATGTTCAGTTTAAACATAAATTTAATATTGATTTCTCAAATATAAAATTATCAGAACTTGGTTTATCTGGCAGAACCACATTTGCGAATTCGCCCGAGCAAGATATTAAACAAAGAAGTGGTCAAATTCTAATAAAAAACAATAAAATAAAAATCGATGCTCTAAACCTTAATTTTAAAGATGCCGATATTCTTATAAATTCAATTATAGATAATATTTTCAACATTGAATTAAGTGCGCAAAAGGCAAGTTTTTCAAAGCCTAATTTAAAAGGAAGCATAAGATTTAATAATTTTACACTTGGCGCAATAAAAGAAGAATTAAACAAATTTATTCCTCAAAACAAACTAAAAATCTTATCCAATTTTGAAGATTATAACGGCGCAATTTCAGGCAATGTAAATTTCAATAACACTAAGTTTGACGGCGATATTGAGCTGTCAAACATTTCTTGCAAAGACAAGACAAGACAGGTAAAAATTCTTGTTAATTCAGGAAAAATCAAACTCAAAAAAGATAAACTCACACTTGACGCACTAAATATAAACTACGGCGAAATACCAATTTATTTCAATGCAGTTATTTCAGATATAAAAAATCCTCGTCCTTATTTTGATTCTCGTTTTGCAATTAGCTTAAACGAAAACAATGTTGACAAATATATAAATAAAAATCTTGTTTACCCAATTAAAATCAAAGGCGAAGTTTTGGGAACTGGCATTTTAAAGGGGTATAGCAATGATTATATGCTCTATACAACTTCAACTCTTAACCCAAATAACGACATTTATTATATGGGCGCAAACTTAGGAGACGAGACTAACAAAAGAGAATTAAAAACGGTAATAAATTTCATGGGGAACAATGCAAATATTCACAAAATTGAATATTTGAAATATATAATTTCACAAAATAATCGCCCAAGCGCATTACCAATGGTAAGAGTTTCTGGAAATATCACATCAAAAAACAAAGACATTGTATTAAATAATTTCAAAATCAAAACACTTAACCCAACAAGCACAAGAATTTTCAATATGCTTTTTAAAAAATCTATACTAAAACAAGGACACTTCACTTCTGATATGACACTGAATGGCTCTAGCGACAACCTAAAAATTACAGGCAATGCCACCTTGGATAATATCAACATACC
>JAZNJP010000294.1:0-2004 GCA_045578125.1 Candidatus Gastranaerophilales bacterium
TTGGCTCACAGAACGACATGGCTACGATCCGACTTACTGATAAAATCATCAGTGTTGCACATGAGATTTTCAATCCACAAAATTGTTCAACCCTCATTTATAACCCCGAAGAATAATTAAAACCGATTATTAATTGTTCAAAAACTGCATTTTAGCTTTAATTTTTACATTAATATCATTTTTTTTACTAAATTTGAAACCCACAAATAGCATGATACGGTAGATTTACCGTGAAAGCACATTATAAACTTATAAAATTTTTATTATGGAATTGCGTGAACAGGCCTTAAATTCTGAAATTGAAGGACAAGACCTAACCTTGAATGAAGGACAATCAGAAGTCCTAAATGTGAATGAAACAGAAGTAACAACAGCCGAAGTAGCTGAAAAACTTTCTAAAGAGCAGATTGTTGAACTTGCCGCAGAGTTGTCGGAAAAATCAGCAGCAGAAATCTCTCGTGATGAAATCACTAAAATCAAGCAGCAGTTCTATTCTATACGCAAAATTGAATTAGAAGCCGAAAAAGCTGAATTCCTTGAAAAAGGGAATGAAGAAGCTGCTTTCGCACCTAAAGTTGACGAACTTGAAGAAAAATTTAAAGAAATACTTAACGAAATAAAGGAGAAAAAAGCGGCATTACTTGCTGAGCAAGAGGCTACTCGCCAAGCAAACTATGACCGCAAAACAGCTATCATTTCAGAAATCAATGAAATGTCTGCCGACACCGACAACGTAAATCGTCTTTTCCCTAAATTCAAAGAGTTACAACAAGAATTCAAATCAATAGGAGAAGTTTCTCCTATTGTCGTGAGCGAATTGTGGAAAAGTTATCAAGACGCTGTTGAACGTTATTATGACCAGTTGAAAATCAACAAAGACCTTCGCGATTATGATTTCAAGAAAAATCTTGATATCAAACAATTATTATGTACCGAGGCTGAAAAACTTGCTGAAGAAAACGATATAATTGTTGCATTCAAACGTTTACAAGACCTTCATGAAAAATGGCGCGAAACAGGTCCTGTGGCAAAAGAAATACGCGAAGAAATATGGGCTCGCTTCAAAGACGCCTCTGCGACAATCAACAAAAAATATCAAGCATTCTTTGAAGAGCGTAAATCTCGCGAACAAGAAAACGAAGTTGCAAAAACGGCAATATGCGAACGCATTGAAGCTCTTGATTTTGAAACTCTAAAAAGCTATGCTGCTTGGGATGAAATGACAAAAAACATCATTGCAGCACAAGAAGATTGGAAAAAACTTGGCTTCGCTTCTAAGAAGATGAATAATGTATTATTTGCTCGTTTCCGTGAAACATGCGACAAATTCTTTGCGATGAAAGCTGAATATTTCAAGCGCATGAAAGATGACCTCAGTAGTAATCTCGAAAAGAAAATTGCTCTTTGCGAACGTGCTGAAGCCCTAAAAGATAGTACTGATTGGAAGAAAACAACCGATGAACTTGTTGCTCTTCAAAAAGAGTGGAAAACGATAGGTGCGGTTGCTAAAAAACACAGCGATGTCGTGTGGAAACGCTTCCTTGCTGCTTGTGACTATTTCTTCGAACAAAAGAAAAAAAGCACGTCAAGCACTCGCAATGTTGAACATGCTAACCTAAAGGCAAAGAACGAAATCATTGCAACACTTCAAAATATTGCTCCTGATAACGATAAAGAAGATGTAAAAAAACAAGTCAAAGAATTGATGGCGAAATGGCAACAAATAGGACATGTTCCATTTAAAGATAAAGACAAAGTTTATGATGCTTACCGCAAAGCGATAAACGAACTTTATGACAAATTTGACTTAAAAGAGACAAAAGCCAATTTTGCAAACTTTGAAAATGCCATCAATGAAATAAGTGGAGATGAAAACAAATTATATCGCGAACGCGAAAGATTACTCCGTAGTTATGAACAAAAACGCAACGAACTACACACTTATGAAAACAATCTTGGGTTCTTTAACTCTAAGTCTAAGTCGGGAGATTCTATGCTTCGCGA
>JAZNJP010000295.1:0-2074 GCA_045578125.1 Candidatus Gastranaerophilales bacterium
AAGCTTCTTGCCCAAACTTTCATTGGCATACTTCCAACAAGCTCATGAAGCCTTGCATTGTTATAATCAAATTTCACATTTTTGTTTTTCATTGCCAGTGTGAATTTTTCGATAATTTCCATACTATTTTTTATTGCTTCATTTTTTCTTTGGTTACTTATTTCGCTTTCATCGCTTCCAAAATAAGTGCCTGTATAATCTGTGCATACAAGTGACCATAGAATATTGCCCAATTCATTTTTAAAAGGTGTCCCTCTTCGAATTAAGTCAATCATGTTAATTGATTGGGTTTTGTTGTCATACATAAAATTATTCGCATTTTCAAAATCGAAAGCATATCCTGCTCTTTGTGCTCTGAGGACGTCTTCAATTAATTTTTCATAACTTGAAACAGGGTATTTGGCAATTGAGGCAAGGGATTTTTCATATTGCTCTTTGCGAGACATATCTTCGTAAGGCACTTCGCCTGCTCTTAAATTCCCATTTTCTTCATAGATAACAGCTGTTGGTGGCACGCCATATGTTTTGCCTTGTTGTTTTTTAAGAACTTCGATTCTCGCATATGAATTTCCAAGTTTTAATTCGGCAATTTGTTGTCCATAATTTCCTTGAAGATTTTCATCTCCACTTTTTATAACTTCTATTTTTGAATTTTTTATAAGCTCTTTAACTTCTTTAAGTGAAGAATTTCCCACCCTTAAGACATAATCGTCATTTTCTGGAATTTGATAAACAGTGTTTGAAAAACCATTTCCAAGCACATTTTCTTCATTTAAAATAACGTCTTTTATTTTTTCTTCAAACTTATTTTCGCTTGCCCAGTTTTCGAATTTTTGATAATCTGCGGCTGTTTTGAAGCTTGGCAAAAAGGCATCATCTGAGCCTTTGAAACTTAACCTTGTAACGTGGTTTTGTTTTAGCGGAGCAACTTTTTGAATGTTTTGTAATAAATGTATTTGCATAATTTACCTCACACTTTTTATTTAAAAGCCTAAAGAATAAAAATTGCTCTTTTTTTGCAAATATTACAAAATGTAAATTTAATTTTTCAAAATCATAAAGTTTTTAATTTGCCTGCCGTATTAAAAATCATAAGCAAGGTTATTTGACAATTAATTGTGAAGGTAAGTTTTAAAAACAGCGAAAGAAGAAGATAGAATTAGATTTTCTATTAATCAATTACAAGGAAGTATTAATTAATGACAAATCCGATTTCAGATGTAAAAATTGCAACCGTGCAAACTTCAAGCGAAATTCAGCAAGTGAAAACAAGTGAAGCGCAAGAGGTTAAGTCACCTGAAGCAAAACAACTCGAAGAATCAAAAGTAAACGAAAACGCTAATGTTGGTGTTGAAATTGCTGAACCCGAGCAAAAAGAAAAAAAAGGAATTTTTGCGCAATTCGGAAAAGCAATCAAAGCAATTTTTTCTAAAGAAAATTTAGCAGGAAAAACTATAGGAGGCTCCGTTGTCGGCGCTTTGTGTGCTGGAGTTGGTTTTATATTGGCAGGGCCAATCGGTGCAATTGGATTTGGGCTTCTAGGTGGAACTCTTGGTGCGCTTATGGGGTATAAAACTCAGGATAAAATTGCAACTAAACAAGAAAATTCCAAAGAGCAACCTCAAGTAAATGACGAGGTGGAGCCTGTGATTGATTCTGAATGCGATGAAAATGGTAATAAAATTAAAGAAACGGTTGATATTGATGCCGATGGTAAGCCAGAGCAAATTAGGCTATATGAATATGACCAAAATGGAAATAACACAAAATGGACATACGATAGAAACGGCGATGGCACACCAGAAACAGTAACGCTAAATGAATATGATGAAAATAGTAATATTACTAAATATTCATTCGATAGAGACAATGATGGCGTTATTGATTATTCAAAGAAATATGAATATAACGATTTGGGCAAATTGATAAAAGAAACAAGCATAAACAAAGACGGCACTGTGGATAATGTTAAAACCTTTGTTTATGACGATGATGGAAATAGAATTCAGGAAACAATTAAAGACGAAGAACACTAGATTAGACTTTGATTACAAGATTTATAAGGTACAAATAT
>JAZNJP010000296.1:0-6286 GCA_045578125.1 Candidatus Gastranaerophilales bacterium
GCAGATAGACAACCTGAATTCACACAAGTTGATATGGAAATTAGCTTCGCTGGCCAAGACGATGTAATTGCACTTACTGAAGGTCTTTTGGTTAAGGCATTTGAAGCGGCTGGTGTTGAAATTAAACCTCCATTTAAAAGAATTACATACAAAGAAGCAATGGAAAAATATGGTTCAGATAAACCAGACACTCGCTTTGGGCTTGAACTTTTTGATGTTTCAGACATTATGGAAGCTTCTACTTTTGAAGCATTTAAATCAGTTGTTGCAGCAGGCGGCACAGTTCGTGCAATCAAAATCCCTGGAATTGCAAACTACTCTAGAAAAGATATGGATGATGTTCGCAACCTCGCTATTTCATTTGGTGCAAAAGGTCTTGCTTGGGTTACATATCTTGAAACAGGCGAAGTTAAATCTCCAGTGTTCAAATTCTTAACAGAAGAACAAATCGAAGAAATCAAAAACAGAGCTGATGCACAAAAAGGCGATATCGTATTTTTTGTTGCGGACTCTAAAAAAGTTGTATTCGATGTTCTTGGAAGATTTAGATTATATTTCGGTGAAAAACTCGGTTTAATTGACCACTCTCAACATGACCTTCTTTGGGTTGTTGACTTCCCATTATTTGACTGGTCTGAAGAAGATGAAAGATTTGTAAGTGTTCACCACCCATTCACAATGCCAAACCCTGAAGACCTTGATAAACTCGAATCAGACAAAGGCAATGTTCGCTCAATCGCATACGATATTATTTACAATGGAAACGAACTTGGCGGTGGGTCAATCAGAATCCATGACTCAAATCTTCAAGAAACAGTGTTCAAAGCATTGGGTCTTACTGAAGAAGATATTAAAAACAAATTTGAATTTATGGTTTCGGCGTTCAAATTCGGAACACCTCCACATGGTGGTCTTGCAATTGGTCTTGACAGACTTGTAGCACTTCTTACTAGAAGCACTTCAATTAGAGACGTAATTGCGTTCCCTAAAAATTCACAAGCTAAATGTTTGATGACAAATGCTCCTGCAAACATCAACGAAGAACAACTCAGAGAATTGCACATCAGACTTCGTAATCCTCAAAGGGTTTAACTTGTAATTTAATTTTTACAAAATATAATAGTGAAAGACAATAAAAATCAGGTAAGGAAAATTATGAAAAGTGACATTCACCCAGATTACAAAAAAACTACAATCAAATGTGTTTGTGGTAATGAAATCGAAACAGGTAGCGTAGAAGAAAACATCGTTGTTGAAATTTGCAACGCTTGCCACCCATTCTACACAGGCAACCAAAAAATTCTAGACTCTGAAGGTAGAGTTGAAAGATTTAAAAAACGTTACGAAAAAAAATAAGTTTTTTAATGGTTTAATAAAGGAGTTAAGGTATGGGAGCAGTAGAAATAAAAGTGGATTTAATCCACAAACCACAAAACTTGTTAGACGTGATTTATACTGCTTGCAAAACCTGTTACAGTGCGAAATTGCCTAAAGAAATTTTTGATGAAGCACCAGACGACGAGAAAAAATTATCTTTAATTTCAAAAGTTGTTTCATCCGGTCATTATTCCACAATTGAACACATCCAATTAACTTTTGCAGTTTCAAATGTATCAAGAGCTTTAACTCACCAACTAGTTCGCCATAGACACATGAGCTTTTCACAAAAATCTCAAAGATATGTGAAAGAAAAAGGCGAAATTGATTACGTTATTCCTCAAAAAATTGCAGCAAACCCTGAGCTTAATAAAAAATTCGAAGATTTTATGGCTCTTGTTGCAAAACAATATCAAGAATTTACCGAAGCAGGAATACCAGCAGAAGATGCTAGAGCAATTCTTCCAAATGCAACAGCAAGTTCTCTTACTGTGAGCTTAAATCTCAGAGAACTTATTCACTTTGCAAATCTAAGACTTTGCACAAGAGCGCAACTTGAAATTAGAACTCTTGCAAAACTTATGTGCAAAGCGGTTATAGAACAAGAACCTTGGCTTGCAGTTCATCTTGTTCCAAAATGCGAAAGACTTGGATATTGCGACGAAGACAAATGTTGTGGCAGAATGAAAACAAAAGAAGAAGTTTTGGCAAGAAAAGCTTAAATTAAAATAAGTTTATATTTCAAGCTCCAATAATAGACACATTTTTTTATTTGTGATTTAATAAATTTAAATAATATTAATATAAGGAATTTTTAAAATGGCAGTACCAAAGAAAAGAACAGGCGCATCAGCGCAAGCGCATAGAAGAGCGAACTGGAAAGGAACAGTTCCAGCAACTACAACATGTAAAAATTGCAACGCAGTTATCCCAACTCACACAGTTTGCCCAGAATGCGGTTTCTATAAAGGAAAACTGGTAAGCATTAAAGGTGCTCAAGCAGAAGTGGCTGAAGTTAAAGAAGAAAAAGCTGCAAAAGCTGAAGTTAAAGAAGAAAAAGCAGAAAAACCAAAAAGAACTAGAAAAGCAAAAGCTGAAGTAGTTGAAGAAGTTAAAGCAGAAGAAACTGAAGCTACTGAAGAAAAAGCTGAATAATAATTAAACGAATTAGTTTGGGGAGTTAGTATGGTAAGAATAGCTGTTGATGCCATGGGCGGAGATAACGCACCTCGTGCGGTTGTTGAGGGTGCTGTTTGGGCAGCGCGCGATTACAATGTGCCAATTGAGCTTGTAGGTAAAGAAGACATTATCAAAGAAGAGCTTGCAAGAATTCAAAAAGAAGGCATCTACCACAGAAGAGGCGGCTTACTTAAGTTCTTAAACCAGAATATAAAAATTGATGTTTCTAAATTGGATATTAAGATTACCCATGCCCAAGAGACAATTGAAATGGACGAAGCTCCTGCTCAAGCAATTAGAAAAAAACGCAAATCATCAATTGTGCTTGCAGTTCAAGCAGTTGCTCAAGGAAGTTCAGATGCAGTGGTTGCAGCAGGCTCAACTGGTGCTGCTATGGGTAGTGCTTTGTTTGGTCTTGGCAGACTTAATGGAATTGAAAGACCTGCAATTGCCGTTGTTCTTCCAACAATGAAAAAACCATTTATGTTTTTAGACGCTGGTGCAAATGCTTCTTGCACACCAGAAATGCTTTACCAATTTGCTATTATGGGCTCAACTTATTATAAAAACGTATTCAAAGTTGAAAATCCAAGAGTTGGTGTTCTAAACATTGGCGAAGAAGCAGGAAAAGGCAATGAACTTGTTCAAAATGTTTACAAAATGCTTGATGAAAACACAGATAACATCAATTTTATTGGCAATATCGAAGGCAAAGAGCTTTTCCACGGCGATTGTGACATCGTTGTTTGTGAAGGCTTTGTTGGGAACGTTGCTCTAAAAATTATCGAAGGCTCAACCACAATGTTGCTCGATTTGGTAAAACAAGAATTTATGAGTGATATTTTAGCAAAAATTGTTGGTCTTCTCGCTAAACCATTTATGAAAAGAATTTACAAAAGAATTAACTACGAAGAATTTGGCGGGGCACTTCTTTTAGGCGTTAAAGGTATCACTGTTATATCTCACGGCCGCTCTTCAAACTATGCAATCAAAAATGCAGTTCGCGTAGCAAAAGAAGCAGTTGAAACAGAAGTAAACAGAAAAATCTCAGAAATTTATCAATAAAGAAATAACAATATCTAAAAGAGCGGGTCAAAATAAGGCTCGCTCTTTTTTATGGTATAATAAGTGCGAGGAGAATTTAAGGAGAATATATGAAAAAAATTGCCATATTATTCCCTGGGCAAGGTGCCCAAAAACAAGGAATGGGCAAGAGTTTCTACGACAATTACGATGTTGCAAAAAAAGTTTTTGCGTCTATCGACACAGCTCTTGGAAGAAGCATAAGCAACTTATGTTTTGAAGGAACAGACGAAGATTTAAAACAAACGATTAATACTCAACCAGCACTTCTCGCAGTTGAAGTTGTGGGCTTTGAAGTTCTAAAATCAATTTTAGATATTAAACCAGCATATTTTGCAGGGCACTCGCTCGGAGAATACGGAGCGCTCTATGCATCTGGCGCACTCTCTCTTGAAAACTGCTTCAAGGCAATTAACGCAAGAGCACAAGCTATGCAAAACGCATGCGAAAACGCAGATGAAAAAGGTGCGATGGCAGCAGTTCTCGGGCTAGATAGCGCAATAATTAAAGAAGAAGCAGATAAAATCTCGAATTATGTCGATGTTGCAAATTTCAATGAACCAAAACAAACAGTCATCACAGGAACTTGTGATGGGGTTGAAAAATTAAGTGCAATTTTAAAAGAAAAAGGTGCTAAAAGAATTGTGCCACTTGCTGTGTCTGGCGCATTTCATAGCAAATTAATGGAGAGCGCAGGAGTTGAATTTGCAAAATTCTTTAATAGTGTTGAAATCGCAGAAGCACATACACCTGTTGTTACAAACACAGATGCACTGCCAACCACAAAACCTGAAGATTTTAGAGTAAAAGAAGTAATGCAGATTTCATCAAGTGTTCAATGGGTGAAAACAATTGAATTTATGCTATCAGAAGGTGTAAACACATTTATTGAAATTGGTGAAGGAAAAGTACTTTCAGGTTTATGCAAAAAAATGTGTCCAAGCGAAACTTTAATTTTAAACATTTCTGATAAAGAAAGTCTTGATATAGCATTAGAGGAGTTAAAAAAATGAGCGAAAATAAAATAGCATTAGTTACAGGCGCTTCAAGAGGAATAGGTAGAGCAGTAGCAGTAGAGCTTGCTTCTAGTGGTTATGACATCATCGTAAACTATGCAGGTAATGTTGCTGCAGCAGATGAAACAGTAAAACTCGTTGAAGAAAAAGGCGTACAAGCGCACAAAATGCAATTTGATGTTTCAAACAAAGATGCAGTTGACGCAGCAATTGCTGAAATCCTTGAAAAATATGGCAAAATCGATGTTCTTGTAAACAATGCAGGAATCACTCGTGACGGCTTATTTATGAGAATGAGTGGCGGAAACTGGCTCGATGTGATTAACACAAACCTAAACTCAGCATATTATGTAACAAACCCAGTTGCAAAAGCAATGATTAAACAAAGAGCGGGCGTCATAATCAATATGTCGAGCATTGTTGGTGTGAATGGTAATGCTGGTCAAGCGAACTATGCGGCTGCAAAAGCTGGTATCATTGGGCTCACAAAAAGTTTAGCCAAAGAACTTGGTTCAAGAAACATCAGAGTTAACGCAATTGCTCCAGGGTTTATTCAAACTGATATGACAAAAGGGTTGCCTGAAGAAAAAATTACAGAACACATTCCACTCAAAACACTTGGTCAACCAGAAGACATCGCACGTCTTGTTCGTTTCTTGGCTGTTGAAGGCACATACATCACAGGTCAAGTAATTGGTGTTGACGGCGGTCTCACAATATAATTTAAAAATTCAAATAACAAAATGGGCTCAAACTTAATGCAAGAGCCCATTTTAGTTTTATGTTTAAAATTAATTAGTTTAAAATCATTGATTTTCCGTCCATTTCTTCAGGTTGCGCTATGTCTAATAACTCAAGAACAGTAGGCGCAATGTCACATAATGCACCATCGCATCTTAAAGTATATTTTTTATCAGAAATAACACAGAATGGAACAGCATTTGTTGTGTGCGCAGTCTGAGGAGCTTTAGTTTCTTCATTGCACATAACTTCAGCATTGCCATGATCTGCCGTAAGTAACATTTCGTAACCAAATTCAAGTGCTTTATCTGCAATTTTACCTATGCACTCGTCAACAACTTCGCAAGCCTTCACTGCTGCTTTCATATCACCCGTATGCCCTACCATATCAGGGTTTGCAAAGTTAACCAAAATAAAACCATATTCAGGATTTTCAATTGCGCATAAAACATTATCGCAAACTTCATAAGCGCTCATCTCTGGCTTCATATCATAAGTTGCAACTTTAGGAGAAGCAACAAGCTTGCGAGTTTCAAGTTTGCCTTGTTGCTCTTCTCCACCATTGAAGAAAAATGTAATATGTGCATATTTTTCAGTTTCAGCAGTTCTGAATTGTTTCACATTGTTTTCATCTAAAACTTCGCCTAAAATATGCGTCATTCTCTCAGGTTTGAAAGCAATTGGAAGCCCAAAAGTTTCATCATATTGAGTCATACAAACATAATATAAATTTTTACAAACTTTTTTACGATTAAATCCATCAAAATCAGCAAGTGCAACTGCAGAAGTTATTTCGCGGGCTCTATCTGGTCGGTAGTTAAAGAAGATAACGGAATCGTTGTGTGTAATTCTTTTTCCGCCAATAATTGTTGTGTCAACAAATTCGTCGG
>JAZNJP010000297.1:0-5467 GCA_045578125.1 Candidatus Gastranaerophilales bacterium
TTTTGCAATTACATCAAATGCATCATTAAGTTCTTCTTCTTTAAGATTAACCCCAACAGCCCATGACACCTCGATCACTTCTTTCATTAATTTTTTAATTAAAGAAAGTAGCTTTGGTGATTTTTTAATTTTTCCGTAATCTGCTCTATATGCTCCGCTTACTTGGTTTACGCCAACATTTAACATAAGCTTTTTCCAAAATTCATAGTTTATATTATCTGAAATTTTATGTGGAATATTGTGGTTTTCAAAAAGCTTAACAAGTTTTTTAAGGCTTTCTTTTTCGCTTTCATTTTCTGCGCCAAGCACAATATCGCCAATATTATGGTAAGTAATTGAATTACCTTCTCGCATACTTGCAGCGCCAACATAAAAACTTTTTAGAATATTTGTGTTTGGATATTTTTCTTTTAATCTTTCTTCGCTTTCAATTCCATTTAAAAGACTTAAAATGACTGTATTTTCACCTATAAAATTTTTAATATTTTCAAGTGCAAAATCAAATCCAGAATTTTTTGTTGAAATCAAAATTAAATCTGCTTTGAAATTTTCCTCACCAGGAGTTGCGTATGAAAAATCATAATGAATAGAATTAATAATTCTTCCTTCTTTTTTATATCTATCAAGTCTTGAATTATCAACAAGAATTTTAAGATTGACAAGCGCATTATCTTTGAATATTTTCGCATATATCGAGCCTATTGCGCCAAGTCCTACTATTAAAACGTTTTTCATATAGTTATTATCTCATCAAAATTTGTAAACAAATGCAACAAAAGTTTTGCAAAATATTAATAACATGATAGAATTTATTTATAAATCCACTAAAAAGGACGGTTCCTTACCGCCCTTTTTGATTTTATAAGGGGTAGTCATTTTGAAAGAACACCTAAATCGACATGAAATTATAGCTGAAATTACGCCTGTTATCGAAAATACGGCCATGCGCTATAATCTTATCCCTATTGAAATTGATTTAGAGAAAGAAAGTGGTCAATGGTTTTTAAGGATTTTTGTGTATTGCACAGTACGTCCTGTAAACATTGATGACTGCGAAAACCTTTCCCGCGGGTTAGACAATATGCTTGATGAGCTTATTCCATTTAAGTATCGTCTTGAAATATCTTCCCCAGGATTGTTCAGAAAAATAAAATCCGATAAAGAATATGTAATCTTTAAAGGTAAAAAAGTAATTCTAAAGCTTGCAGAAGCAGTTGACGAAGAAATTGAAGTCCAAGTTAAAAACAAAAAAACTAAAATGGGCGGAGAAAAGAAAATAGAAGCAAGAATTTTAGATTATCAAAAAGGAATAGGGCTTACGGTTCTTAAACTAAACACTGAGAAGGAATACATAATCCCGCTTGAAAATATAACAAGCGCTCAATTGAATGATGATGAACAGGAGAAATAAAAATGATTAAAATCGGAACAGCATTATTTGAAGCTGCAGAACAGTTGGAAAAAGAAAAAGGCATAGGTAAAGATGTCCTAATTGATTCTTTATGCGATGCATTGTGTGCGGCTTACAAAAAACACATTAGAGATAAAGAAGCTGAAAACATTGAAGCAATTTTAGATGAAGAAACAGGCGAAATTGGCGTTTTCAGAACAAAAGTTGTTGTTGACGATGTTGAAGATGAAAACACTCAAATTTCACTTGCAGATGCTCAAGAAATTGATGAAGATGTTGAGCTTGAAGATGAAGTTAAAATCGAGGTTACACCTGAAGATTTCGGTAGAATTGCTGCACAAAGTGCAAAGCAAGTCATCACTCAAAGAATTAGAGAAGCTGAAAGAAAACTTATTCTTGATGAATTTTTATCTAAAAAAGGTACTCTTATCACAGGTATAATTCAAAGAAAAGATGAACGCGGAAACGTGATTGTAAATATTGGTAAAACTGATGCAGTTATGCCGTATAAAGAACAACTTCCAAGAGAATTTTATAAACCTGGAAACAGAATCCGTGTATTTGTTCTAAATGTTAAAGAAACTCAAAGAACACCACAAGTTATCGTTTCTCAAGCACATTCTGAAATTGTTCGTGAACTTTTTGAACTTGAAGTTCCTGAAATTGAAGACGGTATTGTTGAAATTAAATCAATTGCTAGAGAAGCTGGTTTTAGAACAAAACTTGCTGTATGCTCAAATGACCCATCAGTTGATTCAGTTGGTGCTTGTATTGGACCTCGTGGTAGCAGAATACAAACAATTGTTGGTGAACTTAAAAATGAAAAAATCGACATCGTTAGATATTCTGAAGACCCTGTTGAATACATTGTTAACGCACTTTCACCTGCAAGAATTTTATCAGTTGATATCTTATCCGACACAGAAGAAGCAAAAGAAGCATTCGTTATTGTTCCAGATGATCAACTCTCACTTGCAATTGGTCGTGAAGGTCAAAATGTTCGCTTAGCTCACAGACTTTGCGGTTGGAAGATAGATATTAAATCTGAATCTCAGGCTCGTGAGATGGAAGATAAAAGAGAACAAGAAATTTTAGCTCAAATGGCTGATGAGCCAGCAGAAGAAGCTGAAGAAGAAATTGAAGAAACAATTGATGAAATTAAAGAAGAAATCGAAGAAGAAATGAGCCAAACAGATTCCGACCTCGATGATGAAGACATCAAGGAAGCGTACGCAATTTCTGAAGAAGCAGACGATGAAGCTCAAGAAGAGGAAGTGTAGAAACTACTTATGCTAAGAGTTGTAGTTGTAGGCTATGATAAAATGCAAACAGCCCTGATTTCAGGGCTGTTTGCATCTAATCATGAAATAGTTGGCGTTATGAGATATGAAAAATCTAAAGTTTCACCTTTTAAGCTTTTTTTCAAAGATATTTTTGCGCCATCTAAAACTCTTAGTTATATAAGAAGCTACAAATTATACGACATTAAAGCTCGAAGCGTTAATTCTAAAGAATTTATTGACGAAATTAAAAAACTTAAAGCAGATGTTATAGTTGTTGGTTCGTGGGCAGAAAAAATCAAAAAAGAAGTTTTAACTGTTCCAAAATTTGGCTTTATTAATTGTCATCCGTCTTTGCTCCCTCAAAATAGAGGCGCAAACCCTTATTTTTGGGCAATATACCAAGGAAAGGAAAAATCTGGTTTAACATTCCACATAATGGATGAAAATTTTGACACAGGAAAAATTATATTCCAAGAAGAAATTGAGATAACCCCACTTATGAATGCAGGAGATTTGAAACTTAAAGCTTGTGCGCTTGCTAAAAAATCAATAGCGCCAATTTTGAATAATTTAGAAGAAGGGTTAATTATTCCAGTTCCACAAGATGAGAGTCGCGCGAGTCGAGAATTTATGAATGACGATTTAATAGTTGTTGATTTTTCTCGCACGGCAGTTGAGATTAAAAATCATATTCGCGCACTTCAACCAAATCAAACTCCATATTGCAGGCTTGATAATTGGTATTATAAAATTAGAGAGTGTAGAATATATGATGGCGAAAAGCTGTATAATAAATCAAGAATTATAAAATGCAAAGATTCTGAACTTGAGGTAGTTTTAGAGTGAAAAGTTTTGATATAAAAGATATAAAAGTAATTCAAGCGCCACTTGCTGGGATAAGTGATAATGTTTTTCGTGGGCTTGTGAGAAAAACGGGCGCAAAGTGTTTGCTTACAACTGAGATGCTATCTTCAGAAGCGCTCAGAACCTGTAAAGACCCAAAAATTGCAAGATTTTCTGAGGATGAGTACCCTTTATCTTTTCAAATTGTTGGACATAAACCAGATTTGATGGCGAGCGCTGCCCGAACTCTTGAGGGCAGGGCGAGCTCAATAGACATCAACTTTGGTTGCCCTGTGAATAAAATAGTTAAATCGAATGATGGTTCAGGGCTTATGAGAACACCTGAGCTTGCTCGAGAAATTGTGCGAGAAGTTAGAAAGGCAACCACGCTTCCTTTAAGTGCTAAGTTTAGACTTGGTTGGTCTAAAGAAAATGAAAACTTTATTGAATTTGGGAAAATGCTTGAAGATGAAGGGGTTGACTTTGTAACGCTCCATGGAAGAACTCGCCATGACCTATATTCAGGTCATTCGGATTGGGAAAAAATAGGTCAATTGGTGTCCGCGCTTAAAATTCCTGTTTTTGCAAATGGAGATATTAAAACCCTTGCTGATGCAATTGAATGTTTTAAAGTAACAGGTGCTCACGGAGTGAGCTTAGGCCGTGGTATTATGGGGGATTTTACGCTCCCACTTAGAATTGAAAATTATCTAGAAACCGGTGTTATGGAATCTGAACCTGATTTATCTGAAAAAATTGATATGCTCAAAACCCATTTTAAACTTGAGGTTGAAAGAATGGGCGAAGTAAATGGCGTTAAATTTATGCGAAAATTTTACACATATTATATTCAAGGTGTAAAAAATGCTTCAAAATATAGGGAAGTTTTGGTTCGAATTGATAGCGCAGAGAAGCTTTTGAGGACATTAGATGAAATATTGGACATATATTATTCTAACTGTGGATAATACGCTCTATACTGGCATTGCGCTCGATGTCGAAAAGCGTTTTCAAGAGCACTTATCGGGTGTTTCGGCAAAAGGTGCAATTTATACAAATCCTCATTTTCCACTTCGTGTAGTTTATAATAAAGAGTTTGAATCTTATTCGCTTGCAATGAAAGAAGAATATAGAATTAAGCACTTGTCTCGAAAAGAAAAATTGGAGCTTTGTGGGCTCGGCGAGATAAGTTTATAAAACTATACAACTTCTTTTGTTTTCAATTTTTTTGTGCTAATATTTGCCCATATAAAAGTCAGATGAGGATAGAATATGTTGAATTTATTACTACACAGAGAAAAACCTTGCAAATTGCTTGAAACCATTGATTTAAACTATGCTATGTCAAGGTTGAAACAAATCTTTGGCGTTCGAAATGTCGCAGAAGAAAGACAATTCTATATTTCTGAAGTAATTTCAAGGTATGGTTATATTCCACATCCTCATTACGAAGTGCTTGAAAATTTCACACCACAAGAAATTATTTACGCGCTTGAACAAAAATTAATGTATGAAAAAGTTTACGATGGCGAAAAATTTATTAAATTTAAAAACCCATCGCCCCTTGCTCGTCGCGGCATCAAAAACTCTGAATGGTTTAAACGTGAAGGACACGACATTAAACTTATGTCGCTTGCTGCGCTAAATGATGGCAACAAAAAAGAAACAGGCAAGTTTATTCAATGGATAGCGCAACTTGTAACTTTGCCAAACGGAAGTGTAGAAAACAATATTTTACCTGCAACAATATATTTAATTCCATTCCACCCAAGGGAATTTGGTTGTGCTTATCTTCCAATGTCGTCTTCTGTTAGTGAAAACATTAAAGATGAAAAACTCGAAGATGTATTAGGACTTAACGCAGACGGGCAAGTTAAATTATTTATTGCTCTTGCTCAACTTGCAGGTCACCCTGTAATTTATGATATTC
>JAZNJP010000298.1:0-4375 GCA_045578125.1 Candidatus Gastranaerophilales bacterium
AGTTGCAATTAAATCACCCATGCCAGATAACCCCCATAAAGTTGAAGGCTTTGCACCAAATTTAGTTGCAACACGAACAATCTCAGCCATGCCACGAGTGAGCAGTGCGCCACGAGCATTATCACCCATACCGAGCTCATCAATAAAGCCAGCAGCAATAGCTATTACGTTTTTTAAACTACCGCCAAGTTCAACCCCAACCACGTCTGTGTTTGCATATAATCTGAATTTAGAAGGCACATTGCATGCCCTTTGCACAAATTCAGCTATTTCAATATCTTCGCAAGCAACAACTGCCGCCGTTGGGCAACCATTTAAAACTTCAAGTGCCAAGGTAGGTCCTGAAAGCACTGCTGTTTTTTGATTAGGTAAAACAGATTTAATAACTTCGCTCATGCGAAGCAAGCTTGGGAGCTCAATTCCCTTAGAGGCGTTAACCAAAATTTGGTCATCTTTAATTCCAGCTTTTTTGAGTTGTTCGCAAACAATTCTTATCGCACTTGTAGCAACAACAAGAAGTATAATATCTGCATCTTTTATAGCCTCAGCTAAATCAGAAGTAATTTGCACTTTTTCATCAAGTTGAATTTCGAAAGGTTTAGTTGTTTTTTTGTACAATCTTAACTCATCCGATAAATCTTCAATTCTAGAATAACCAGTTACTTCATCAAAATTATCTGTTAAAAGTTTAGTTAAAACCAAACCCCAACAACCAAGACCAAGAACAGCCAGTTTCATTTATTATATTAACCCCATCAATTTTAATTCGTTTTCAATTTTTTTGTCTCTCAAGCTAGCAACCGCTAATCTATAATATGGATTAACTGCATTTCTAAGCGAAGACGAAGTTCCAATAGGCATACCAAATGTAGCATTAGAGAGCTTTTTAGGCTTTGCTATACAATTATAATTTCGAACCGAATTGATTTTCATATTCTCACTACACTCATGTCGCCTTACAAAAATTTTATCATAGCGCCCTAAAATTTACAAGCTGGAAAAATGGCTATTTGTAAAGAACAAAAATATCGTTATTAAGTTTTGTAAAGGTACAAAGTGCTTGCAACAAAAGGTTTTTCGGGTAGAATATAAAAAAATACAATATTTACTAACAAATTTTTTTATTCACATGCATTACAATTATGTAAACCATTGTCAAAAGGAGAAATACATGACTGCAACGAACGGCATAGTTCCAAGAATGACACCAACCTCAACAGGAACAAGTGCAGTAAACATCGGAATTTACAACCCAAGTACATTCAACGCATCAGCGCTTGAAGCAACCGAACAACAAGCAGCACAGAGCTTGGCTCAAAATTCCCAAGTAACACAAGCACCAATTAATGTTACACCAGAACAAATGCAGGCAATGATTAAAAATATAGTGTCGGCAGAAGTTGCAAACGCACTAAATAACCTAGCATCGATGAATGCAAGCCAAGCATACCAAGCAAATCAAACAAACCAAGCTGATAGCGGACTTGGTGAAAAAAAAAATAATGGCGTAGCAGTTGCAGTTCCACCAGCTCCAAACTTCATGCCAAACAGCGTGATGGGAGCAGCTAACGCAACAGCAACTCAAGCAACTCCAGAAGCTACACAAGCAACTACTCAAGTGGCACAAACTCCAGTTGAAGAAGCACCTGAAAACTATACAAACCCACAAGAGGTAAAAGTTGAGCAATTTCTTCAAGACTTAAATTCCGAAGATTTAGCTGCTCAAAACGAAGCTTTAGTTGCAATTTCAAACATTAGCCAAATGGATAAAACGCTTGCAAGCCAACTTAACACAGAAGAATTGATGACATCTGTCGCAAACATCATAAGCAAAGACACATCAGCTCTCGAAGGGCCTTCTGAAGAAGAATTAAAGCTTGCAACAAAAATCAAAAATGGCGAACAATTAACTCCGGAAGAACAAGCAATATATGATGTTCGCTCTCCAAAAGAACAAGCTGAAAAAAATAAGGTTTATGCAATCTATACACTTGCACAACTTCAAAAGAACTTAAGAGACGAAATCGATACTCACAACCAAGGAATTCCAGCAGGTAAAGAAACGATTGCACAAATTAAAATGCCCGAGTTAATTGGTTTCAACGAAATTATGACAGCTGCTTCAAACAGCGAAGTTCCAGCAGTTAGAAGGGCTGGTATCCAAGCAATTTCTTATGTATCAAGACCTGAAGAAGCAAACGGAGTTATCCAAATGTTAAGTAACTTCACAAACGATGAAGATGCATCAGTTAAAGAGGCTGCACAAAAAGCAATTGATAAAGCAAACGCTATGAGTGCAAATCAAGTAGCACCAAGCACACCAGATGGGCTTAACACAACTCAAGCGTAAAAACAATCGAACAATGATAATATAAAAAGCTCCCAAACTTGGGAGCTTTTCTTTTAGCATATTCTAGAGAACCTTTAAAAAATTCCAAAGAACTTTCTTTTTCTATAATTTGAAATAGTGTCAGGCAAAAGAATTGTTTTTTCTTCGTAAGTTTTAAGCGCTTTCAAATAAGCTCTCATTGTATCGATTGAAGTAAAACATGGAACAGAATACATTTCTGCAATTGTTCTTATATGAAAACCACTTTTTTGAGAATCGCCACCTGTTTTTGGCGTATTCAAAACAAAAGACAACCTTCCTTCCTTCATTCTTTTTTGAAGTTTATCCATCATAAATTTCTCAATCATCTTAGATGGTACACCATTTTTCTCCAAGAATTTATGCGTTCCATGTGTTGCCATAACAAGATAACCTGCTTTATAAATATCTTGAATTATGGGTAATGCTGGATTTTTGTAATGATCACTTAAAGAAATTAAAACTCTTTGCTTTGACGCACCAAATTTATATCCACCCGCAATAAAGGCTTTCAAAAGTGCTTTTGAAAAACAAGTATCTACACCCAAAACCTCACCTGTTGATTTCATCTCAGGCGCAAGTGCAGGGTCAATCCTGTTTAATTTTTGGAACGAGAAAATCGGCATCTTAACTGCAACTAAATTTGATTTAGGATAAAGCCCAACTGGCGCACCTAATTCACGAAGCCTATGCCCAAGACAAGTTTTAACAGCTAAATCAACCATATTAATTCCTGTCACTTTAGACATAATTGGAACGGTTCTTGAAGCTCTTGGGTTAACCTCAATCACATACAAAACACCGTTTTTGATGATGAATTGAATATTCATCAAGCCTTTAATGTTGAGCCTTTTTGCAATGCTTTTGGCGCAATCTGCCATTTTATTTTGCAGGCTTTTTGGAATGTTTTGACATGGATAAACAGACATTGAATCGCCAGAGTGAACACCCGCTCTTTCAATGTGTTCGCAAATTCCAGGAATTAAAACATCAACCCCGTCCGAAACACAGTCAAGCTCAGCCTCCAAGCCTTCAATATATTGGTCAATTAAAACTGGGTGTCCGTCAGAAAATTTGAAAGCTTCCTCAATATATGAAATTGCCTCTTCTTTTGTGTAGCAAAGTTGCATTCCGCGACCACCAATTACATAGCTTGGACGGATAAGAACAGGAAAACCAAGCTTATCAAGCGCTTTTATTGCTTCATTAAAGTTTTTAACGCCAAGCCCCATAGGCTGCTTAATTCCAAGCTCTTGAAGAAGCGCACTAAACAATTTTCTATCTTCTACAACATCAATGCTATCTAACGATGTGCCTAAAATTTTTACACCTTCATTGGATAAGCTTTGCGCAAGGTTAATTGCGGTTTGCCCACCAAATTGAACCATAACACCTTCTGGGCGCTCTCTTTTTATAATGTTTAAAATATTTTCTAGCGCCATTGGCTCAAAATACAACCTTGTTGCGACATCAAAATCAGTTGATAAAGTTTCAGGGTTAGAATTCACCATAATACTTTCATAGCCTTGATTTCGAATTGCAAAACTCGCATGCACAGAACAATAATCAAACTCAATGCCTTGCCCGATTCTAATTGGGCCAGAACCAAGCACCATAATTTTTTTCTTTGGTTCAACCTTGTTAAGAATTTCTTCATATTGAATATCTTCTAAATCGCAGTTTTCGCCGTATGTTGAATAAAAATATGGAGTTTTCGATGCAAATTCGCCTGCGCAAGTGTCCACCAAACGGAATGATGCTTCGATTTTATATTTCTTCAAATCAGAATGCTTAACCCCAGAACATGCCACAATCTCAGAATCTAAATAACCGCATTCTTTTGCATCTTTGTAAAGTTCAGGGCACATTGGTTCAGTCTCGAGTCTTTTTTCAACAAGGGTTATATTTTTAATTTCATTGATAAACCAAGAGTCAATTTTTGTAATTTTATTTAATTCAGAAATATCAAAACCTCTTGAAATTGCCTCTGAAAGCCTGAAAATCCTC
>JAZNJP010000299.1:0-1821 GCA_045578125.1 Candidatus Gastranaerophilales bacterium
ATCAAAAGCGCAGACCAATAAATTGCATGGAATTTTAGAATATCTTTTCCGATAACCTGAACATTTGCTGGCCAATATTTACCGAATAAAATATCGCCAATTCCTTCAGGAGTATAACCTAAAGCTGTAATATAGTTTGAAAGCGCGTCGATCCAAACATAGATAATTTGACTTGGGTCAGAATAAACAGGGATTCCCCAATTTACATTATCAACCGAGCGAGAAACCGAAATATCTTCAATGTTTTCAAGTTGATTTAAGACCTCTTGAGCACGAAATGCAGGCACAATAAATTTTGGATTATTTTTAATATGCTCTGCAATTTTATCTTTATATTTAGAAAGGCGGAAGAAATAGTTTTCTTCTTTAATAATTTCAGGTTTTGTGCCATGAATTAAGCAACAGCCATTTTCGTCTAAATCTTTGTCACTTAAATAAGCCTCGCAACCTGTGCAATATTTGCCTTCGTAACTATCTTTATAGATATCTCCAGAAGATAGAAGTTGTTCAAAAATCTTTTGAACAATTCTTTTGTGTTCAGGGTTTGTTGTGCGAATAAATTTTGAATATTCAATTCCTAATTCGTTCCATGCGGAAGAGAACAAAGCAGAATTTTTATCACACAACTCTTGAGGAGTAACACCCATGTTAGCAGCTGTTTTTTGGATTTTAATACCATGTTCATCAGTCCCAGTTAAAAAGAAATATTCATCTCTTCTTTGTTTAAAATGCTTAAAGATAATGTCAGCCAAAATCTTTTCATAAGCATGACCAATGTGGGGAGCTCCGTTTACATAATCAATTGCTGTTGTGATATAAAATTTATTCATTTTATTCCCTCTTTACTACATTGCACCTTTGATAATTTCAACAAAATCGTCAGCTTTCAAGCTTGCACCACCAACAAGTGCGCCGTCAATATCGCTTTGAGCCATTTGCTCTTTAATTGTTGAAGGTTTAACGCTTCCACCATATAAAATTCTGATTTTATCAGCATTTTCTTTGCCAGCAACTTGCGCAACAACTTTTCTGATTTCAGCAATAACTCTGTTAGCTTCAACACTATCACAAGTTTTGCCAGTTCCAATAGCCCAAATAGGTTCATATGCAATAACGCATTTTGAAACATCAGCTGGCGCAATGCCTTCCAAAGCTTTCACAATTTGAGAAGCAATGTGAGCATCTGTAACACCAGCTTCTCTTTGTTCTAAAGTTTCGCCACAGCAAATAATTGGCACAATGCCAGCAGCCAAAATTGCTTTAGCTTTGCTGTTAATCATTTCGTCTGTTTCGCCAAAATATTGTCTTCTTTCACTATGACCAATAATAATATATTCAGCCTTAAATTCTTTAATCATATCGATTGAAATTTCGCCAGTGAAAGCACCTTTTGGCTCAAAATAGCAGTTTTGAGCAGCAAGTGCTACTTTTCCACAACCGCATTTTTCAAATATTTCTTCTGAAACTGCTGGAATTGAAGTAAATACAGGCGCAACAACGATATCTGGAAGTTGTGATTTTTCAAATTCTTTTACACCTTGCATAACACCAACAACTAATTCACGAGCTTCAGCTGTTTTATTGTGCATTTTCCAGTTTCCTGCAATAAGTGGTTTTCTAGTCATAATTTTAACTCCTTTTTAATCTCTCTAGTAAAGTTATTCTAGCACAAAGGTTTAAAAAAAGACATAAAAAAAACTCCCGACTCGGGAGTAAATTTGAATAGGAAGGGAAGGAAGGTTATCGTGTTTGTATAATGTTTATCTTTAGTTTTTTTGTTTAGTGTGTTATCTCTTACATATATATAAAGTATATACAAAT
>JAZNJP010000300.1:0-4000 GCA_045578125.1 Candidatus Gastranaerophilales bacterium
ACAATTATTATGCCAGACATGCAAGTTAAGGGTTCTTTTATTGAAAACATTAAATCGTTTTTTGCAAAAAAAGCAGTTGCTTTTGAAGAAAAAACAGGAGTAAAGCTAGAAGTAAATGAGATTAAAAAAGAACTCGTCAAGGCAGCAACAAATGAAAACGAACAAGTAGAAACACAAATTGATGAGCCATGCTGTATGGCACAAGAAATGTTGGACAAAATGGAAACAAAAGTATTAGTTGGTTTTGGTACAACAAAAGGTGCTCAAGCAATACATGATATAGTTAAAGAAAAAGCGCCCAAAGCACACGAAAACTATAAAAATGTAACCGAAAAAGGCGGTTTACTCAAGATAGCAGCCGATTGGTTTAAGGGTTTATTCAAAAAATAAACATCAAATATTAATTCTTCTTTCAAACCCTGCGCAAACAAGTGTAGGGTTTGAATATAAAGAAGAAAACAAAAAAATTATTTTTTAAATTTTTATCACAAAACAGAAAAAACGGAGAGGTTTTGTGAAGTTCAAACTTAAATAAAAGACTGTTAATATATTTTCTTTAAAGAATAACTGAGTGCAAAACCTCGACTGTGTTTCTGAGATAAAAATTTAAAAAAGCAACACAAAACAAAAGCCGAAGTTTCTTTCTTTTTGTTTCATTTTTCTTTCTTTGCATGACGGCGCCTGAGTGACAAAGAAAGAAAAATGAAAAATAAACAAACGAGTAAAGACTTCAAAACAAATAGGATGTAAATACCATATCCTAGGAAATAGCCCGATATTCACTTTGTTCACTTTTCTTTTTGTTCAAACGCCGATGCAAAAAGAAAAGTGAACCGAAAAGAAAAACACGGCTTCCGTTGGGTAGCCCCAGAGAAAGTATCAAACGCCACGCAACAAAAACTATAAAAAACCCACTCTTTTAAAGAGTGGGTTTTTAATTATTTAAACAAGAATTATATTTCAACCCCTGCTTCAATAACAGCATCAGCCAAAGCTTTAACTCTGCCATGGAACAAGAATCCGCCTCTATCAAACACAACGCATTTGATACCAGCTTTTAAAGCTTTTTCAGCCAAATCTTTACCAACAGCAGCAGCTGCTTCAAGATTACCACCGTGAGTTAAACCAAGTTCTTTAACTTTTGAGCTAGATGAAACAAGAGTCACATGTTTTGTGTCATCAATAATTTGAGCATAAATATGTTTCAAGCTACGATAAACAGCGAGTCTTGGGCATTCTGGAGTTCCAGAAATTTTCTTTCTAACTCTTAAGTGTCTTTTTCTTGTTGCTTCTTTTTTATTTGCAATTTTAATCATTTTGTTTTTCCTTTCAACCAAAACCATTTTGCGACTTACGCATAGCGCAAGTGGTTTATATTGGCATTACCTATTATTTCTTACCTGCTTTACCAGCTTTTCTTCTGATAAATTCGCCTTCATAGCGAATACCTTTTCCTTTGTAAACTTCAGGAGCTCTCTTAGAGCGGATAAGTGCTGCCATATCGCCTACAGCTTGCTTATTTGTTCCTGAAACCGTGATTTTTGTGTTAGCTTCAACGTTCACTGTAACACCTGCTGGTGGTTCAAGAACGATTGGGTGAGAATAACCAAGAACTAAGTTGATTGCAGTGCCTTGCATATTTGCTCTGTAACCAACACCTTGAATTTCAAGTTTCTTTTCAAAACCATCTTTAACGCCAATAATTGCGTTATTAACTAAAGTTCTTGAAAGCCCGTGCAATGCGCGAGATGTTCTGTCATCGTTTTTGCGAGTTAACACAACTGTTTTATCAACCACTTGAACTTCGATTTCGTCACGAATAACTACTTCTTCAGTTCCTTTTGGTCCTTTTGCAATAACTTTGTTTCCTTCTAATTTAACTTCCACGCCATCTGGAATGACAACTGGATTTTTTCCTATTCTGGACATTTTCTTCTCCTTTTGGTATAAATTGTCGTTTTGTTGCTAAATTTTTCTACCGATTATATTTAGCCGATTACCATACATAACATAAGATTTCGCCGCCAAGTTTTTCAGCTCTTGCAACTCTATCTGTCATTAAACCTTTTGAAGTTGAAATAACAGCAATTCCAAGACCGTCCATAACTTTTGGAAGCATTTTAGCTTTTGAATATGTTCTAAGACCTGGTGTAGAAACTCTTTTTAAGCCTGTGATAACTGATTTACCAGCATTATATTTGAGTTGTACCGAAATAACCTTAAAACCATCTTTTTCGATTAATTCGTAATCAGAGATATAACCTTCTTCTTTAAAAAGTTTAACTAATTCAACTTTTAATTTAGAAGCCGGGATTTCTACTGATGGGTGTTTTACCATGTTTGCATTTCTAATTCTTGTTAATGCATCAGCAATTGGATCTGTAATTGTCATTTTATCTTCCTTTATCTTCTACTTGTAGGCACGTCCTACAGTTTAGTACACAAATTTGGATTACCAGCTTGATTTTGTAACGCCTGGAAGAAGTCCTTCATGGGCCATTTTTCTCAAGCAGATTCTGCAAAGACCGAAATCTCTGTGGAATCCGTGTGGTCTGCCGCAAATTGAACAACGGTTGTGAAGTCTCACTTTAGGATATTTTCCTTTAGCTGCGAGAGCTTCTCTTTTTTGTTCTTTTAAAATCATTGCTTTATTAGCCATTGTTGTTTATTTCCTTATATTAAATATTTACTACTTTTTGAAAGGCATACCCAAACCTTTGAGAAGCGCACGAGCTTCGTCATCAGTTTTTGCAGTTGTGATGATTGAAATATCCATACCGTGAACTGTTTCAACTTCATCATAGTGAATTTCTGGGAACAAAGATTGTTCTTTCAAACCAAAAGTGTAGTTTCCTCTACCATCGAATGATTTTGGAGAAAGACCTCTAAAGTCACGAATTCTAGGAAGAACTACGCAAACAAGTTTTTGGAAGAAATCGTACATTCTGTCATTTCTGAGAGTAACCATACAACCAACTGTCATACCTTCTCTAACTTTAAATGTAGCGATTGATTTTTTAGCTTTTGTAGCAACTGCTTTTTGACCAGCAATTTTTGTTAATTGTTTAACAATATTTTCAGCCATTTTAGCGTTTTTGCTAGCTTCGCCAACACCCATGTTGATAACAATTTTGCTTAATTTTGGAATTTCAAAATCATTAGCTAGTTTAAGCTCTTCTTTTAATTGAGCTCTGATTTCTTCGTTGTATCTTGTTTTTAAATCTTTTGTTTTAGTAGCCATTTTTTTATCCTTTATCTAATGCGAGATTTTGTCTTGCGACCTGTCAAATCTCGTTAATTATTCATCAATTGTTTTGTTGCATTTTTTGCAAACACGAACTTTTTTACCATCGCGAACTTCGTGAGCAATTCTTGTTGCTTTTTCGCAAGCTGGGCAAGTTAACATAACTTTTGAGCTATCAATTGGTTTTTCAATTTTGTTTAAACCACCTTGAATGCCATACATTGGGTTAGCTTTTTGAGCTTTAGTAACAAGATTCACACCTTCAACTAAAACTGTACCATCTTTAGTGATAACAGATTTAACGTTTCCGGTTTTACCTTTATCTTTACCAGAGGTTACAACAACTCTGTCGCCTATTTTTACGTGAACTTTTTTCTTTTCTGCCATTTTTTGCATTCCTTATAACTTCTTATATTACCTCAGGAGCAAGTGAAACTATTTTCATATAGTTTTTGTCTCTGAGTTCTCTAGCAATAGGTCCGAATACACGAGTTCCTTTTGGGTTGCCGTCTTTGTTGATAATAACTGCTGCATTATCATCAAATCTGATAACTGAACCATCGCTTCTCTTAACATCAGCTTTTGTTCTAACTACAACTGCAGTTACAACATCTGATTTTTTAACTGCCATATTTGGTGTTGCTTGTTTAACTGTTGCAATAATTACATCACCTACAGCAGCATATTTTTTATTTGAGCTTCCCATAACTCTGATGCAAAGAAGTTCTTTTGCACCTGTGTTATCAGCAACTTTAA
>JAZNJP010000301.1:0-2181 GCA_045578125.1 Candidatus Gastranaerophilales bacterium
TCTTGAACTACTTGTGAACACAGGAGGTCAAGCTTATTCTAGAAACGAATTTTTGCATCACGTTTGGCCATATCCACCAGATCACAAAATTGATACTCGTGTAGTTGACGTACATTTTTCAAGACTACGTTCAAAATTAGAAGTTGACCCAGCAAACCCAGAATTAATCCTCACAGCAAGAGGAATTGGCTACATGTTTGCAAGATTAAATTAATATGACAATCGAAATCATAAAACGAAATAGCACCAATTATGAGAAAAACATTCTTGTGATTGGTGTTTTTCATGGAGATGAACCGCAAGGCGAATACCTAATAAAAGAATATTTAAAAACATCAAAAAAACCTTTAAAAAATCAGGTCATTTATATTCCAAGATTAAATTCAAATAATGAAAGAAAAAATAAAAATGGGGTCGATTTAAACAGAAATTATCCAACAAAAAATTGGGAACTAGGAGATAAAAATTCAAACTATTTTGGCGGGAAAACTCCCGCAAGCGAAGTGGAAACACAGGCTATAATCAAGCTTGCAAATGGGATTAATCTTGATACAATAATTACAATCCATGCGCCATTCAAGATAGTAAACTACGATGGACCAGAAGAAAAAACTCGCCCATTAGCAGAAAAAATTTCTAAAATCGTAGGCTACCCAGTCCAAAAAGAAATTGGCTATTCGACCCCTGGAAGCTTTGGAACATATATGGGACTAGAGAAGAAAATTCCAACAGTTACAATCGAAGTTGATGAAGAAGTTCCGCAAGAAAGTTTGCTTCCAAAGTTTGTCGAACTTTTTAAATATCTAGAAGATGAGTATTAATCCAAATCGCTTTTAAATGTAATTTTTTTATTATTATGAGAGCCAACAACAATAAACACGTCTTCCCCTAAAGCTTCAAGCATTGAAGCATCGTCTGTAAAATTACCTTGCGCCTCTAGGCTTTGATGCACCTTATAGATTAAAGAGTAGTCAAACACTTGCGGAGTTTGCGCGTGGTAAGTTGCTTCTCTTTTTGTTGTATTTTTAATTTTTCCAAATTCATCAACAATTTTAATTGTATCAATTGCTGGTGCACAAACGACAACCGCCTTTTTTTCAACAACAGCAGAAATAGTAGCGCAAATTGTCTTTTGTTCAATAAAAGGTCTTGCACCATCGTGAATTAAAACATAATCCGGATTAGAGCACACTTTAAGCGCATTAAAAACGGATTCTTGCCGAGTACGCCCAGCAGAAGCAAATCTAACCTTGTCATATTTATTGGCCAAAAATTCTTGAATATCATCGCCTGCTGGAATCACAATTTCTACCGAATAGGGTAAAAATTTCTCGATAACTGTTTCAATTACTGTTTTTTCGCCCAAATATTCAAGGAGTTTATTTGAACCAAAACGAGTTGAATTACCGCCAGCTGTGATGATTGTTGTAAATTTAAAAGTGTTCATAGCTCAAATCCTTGTCTATCATTTTACCATCAACAAAAACTCCGCAACCAGCTTCAGCTACACCTATTTTAATTAATTCTGCACCATTATTATTCGCAAGCTCATAATGTTCTTTGTTTAAAACACAAAGCAGAGAGTAGTCTTCACCACCATATATTGTGGCATTGAAATCATCCTTCAACTTCGGCACTTTATCATAGTCTAAAGTCATCATAACACCAGACATTGAAGAAATTCTAGATAGCGATGTGTACAATCCATCAGATAAATCAGTCATCACATATGCACCTTTGGCACACTCTGAAACAACTTTTGCTGTATTAGGAAACAATATTGGTTTCTTATGATAACAAACAAATTCAGAATCAATACCAGAGCTTAAATCAGAAAAACCCAAAGCAGAAGCGCCTGCATAGCCCTTCATACAAATAATATCGCCAACATGAGCAGAATTTAGCGAAGAAGTGAGAGCAAATGGCACACCAAGCGCCGTAATTGAAATCGAAACTTTGTTTCCAGAGGTCAAATCACCACCTATAACTTTTACGCCAAACTCTTCACAAATTTCATTAACGCCTCTATAAAACCCAGAAATAAATTTTTCATCAAGTTTACCAGAAATTCCAACTGAAATATATAGAGGTTTTGAGCCTGAAGCAAAAATATCGCTCAAATTAACAAGAACGGCTTTCACCCCAACTTCATAATAACTCATTAAAGAAAAATCAAAATGC
>JAZNJP010000302.1:0-3653 GCA_045578125.1 Candidatus Gastranaerophilales bacterium
TGGCAAGGGCAAAATTTATCTTAAACGCGAAGATTTAAACTACACAGGTTCACATAAAATAAATAACGTTATAGGTCAAGCACTCCTCGCTCAAAGAACAGGCAAAAAACACTTAATTGCCGAAACTGGAGCAGGTCAACACGGTGTTGCAACAGCAACAGTCGCAGCTTATCTTGGTATGAAATGCACAGTTTTTATGGGCGCAGAAGACATCGAAAGGCAAAAATTAAATGTCGATAGAATGCGCTTACTTGGAGCTGATGTTCACTCTGTTGAATTTGGAACAAAAACCCTAAAAGAAGCAGTTGACGCTGCAATTGGCTATTGGGTAAAAAATTCAGATGAAGCTTTTTATGTGTTAGGCTCAACAGTTGGCCCACACCCATATCCACTTATAGTGCGCTCATTCCAATCAATTATAGGTCAAGAAGCAAAAGAGCAAATTATGGCAAAAGAGGGTAAATTACCCAATTACGTTCTTGCTTGCGTTGGTGGTGGAAGCAATTCATCAGGAATTTTCTATAATTTTATAGACGATGAAAATGTGAAACTCATTGGACTTGAAGCTGGCGGAAAAGGCGTAGATACAGAGTTTCATGGCGCAAGCCTTACAATGGGCAAAAAAGTAATACTGCATGGAATGCGCCAATATGCGCTTGTTGATAAAAACGGTGAAGTTTGTGAATCATATAGCATTTCAGCAGGAATAGATTATCCTGGCTCTGGCCCTGAATTATGTTACTTAAAAGATATAGGAAGAGCAGAATTTCACCCAATTACAGACAAGGAAGCAGTAGCTGCTTTTAAAAGACTTTCGCACACAGAAGGTATCGTTCCTGCAATAGAATCGGCACACGCACTTGCTTATCTTGAAGAGTTAATGCCAAACACAGAAAAAGATGATATTGTTATAGTAAACTTATCAGGTAGAGGCGATAAGGACTGCGAAAGACTAATTGAGCAAGTTGAATAAAAGAATTGAATTTATAATAAAGAAAAATCTTAAAGAACACCTTGTGCTCACAGGTGTTAATTACCCTTTGAAACTAGAATTAATCAAAGAGTTTTTAGAGAATAAAAAAGTGCTTTTTGTGGTTGAAAATGAACAAAAAGCACTTTCATATAAAAAAGATTTGGAAACATTATTTGAAATTCAATCAGAATTTTTGCCCGCCCAAGAAGCAAAATTCTACGAAGATGTGCCACATAACCCCTATATTTTATCAACACAGATTAAATCATACCTTTCAAATCCAAACCTTGTAATTGCAAATCATAAAGTTTTATTTGAAAAATTTCCAAGCAAAGATTTTTACGCTCAAAATTCAATTAAAATTTCAAAAAATCAAAATTTAGATTATGCAAAAATTGCAGAAAAGCTAATTAAACTTGGATATAGAGGAACATCAAAAGTTTCAGATATTGGCGAATTTTCACTAAGAGGCGATATTTTAGATATTTATACTCACGAAATTAACCCATTTAGAATTGAATTTTTTGCAGATACAGTTGAGAGCATCAGAACTTTTGATGTTGGTACACAAAAGAGTATCAAACATATTGAAAATATTGAAATCACTCCTCTTTATAAATTTATTTTGGGCGAAAACTCTAAAAACAATCTAAAAAAAGAAATTGCAAAAAACAAAGATTACGACTGGTCTGAAATAATTGAAAAAATTGAAAACCAAGGGTATTTTGATGGAATTGAATATTACGGCGAATATTTCGCACAAAACTCAGGCTCAATTCTAGAGAATTTTAAAGATTATATTTTAATTTTTGATGACTACACAATAATTTCTGAAGACATTAAAAGATACTCTGAAATTTTAAACACAGAATTTAAAGAAAGCAAAAACTCACCCTTAAAGTTCCCACTTACTCAAAAAAATCACAACCAAGCTGGAGAGATTTTTGAAAAAATTTCACACTTTACAAGATTCAGCTTCGATTCTTTTATCACAAATCTTGAAACGCTTGATTTCGAAAGCTCGCTCCCGCCAGATTTTAATTCTTCCATGGAATTATTTGCAAATTATATAAAGGAAAATAGAAGCAACGCAGAAATCACGCTTTCAAGCGTATATAAACAAAGACTTGTAGAAATTTTGAAAGAATACGAAATTCCAGTTAATTCAGTGAATTTTACAGGGCTAATCTCGCAAGGGGGCGAATTTAAACTTAAAGACAAAAGGCAGATATATTTAACAGATAAAGAAATTTTTAACAGGCGCAAAAAGCAAACTTTTTTCGCGAAATATTCAAAAAACAAACAATCAATTGATTTTATAGAATCAGTAAATGACATAAAAGAAGGAGACTATGTAGTCCATGCAGTTCATGGCATAGGGCTTTTTGCAGGAATTTCAAAAATTGAAACAGAAGGTTATTTAAAAGATTATTTAACAATTCTCTTTCAAGGAACAGACAAACTTTATATGCCAGCAGAGCAAATTAATTTGCTTCATAGATACCGTGGAGAAGGTTCACTCAAACCAGCATTATCTAAAATGGGTGGCTCTGCTTGGAGCAAAATTAAATCTAAAGTTAAACAGAATGTCGAAATAGTAGCGCAAGATTTAATCGACCTCTATGCAAAAAGAAAAATGTCTAAGGGGATAGCTTTTGAGACAGACACCCCTTGGCAAGTTGAGCTTGAAGATGCTTTTGAATGGGTTGAAACACCAGACCAAATGAAGGCGATTGAAGATGTAAAAGCAGATATGGAACTAGATTATCCTATGGATAGGCTAATTTGCGCCGATGTTGGATATGGTAAAACAGAAGTTGCACTTCGAGCAATATTTAAATGCGTTATGTCAGGGCATCAAGCACTTATGCTCTCGCCAACAACCATTCTAACGCATCAACACGCACTCACACTTCAGGAAAGATTTGCACCATTTTCAGTTCGAGTGGAAGAATTATCCCGCTTTAAATCTAAAAAAGAACAGGCGCAAATTGTGCGTGATATAGAAGAGGGCAAAGTTGATGTAGTTATTGGCACACACAGAATTTTACAGAAAGATATTAAGCCTAAAAAACTTGGGCTTTTGGTGATAGACGAGGAACACAAATTCGGTGTAAGGCATAAAGAAAAAATCAAAGAATATAAAGAAAATATAGATGTTTTATCACTCAGTGCAACACCAATTCCAAGAACTTTAAATATGGCGCTTAGTGGCATAAAAAATATGTCAATCATTAACACACCGCCTAAAAACAGACTGCCAATTAGAACTTATGTTGGCTTTGAAGATGCTAAATACATTAAAAATGCAATAGATTATGAAATTTCAAGAGGTGGGCAAGTTTTCTATTTGCACAATAGAATTGATTCAATTTACACAGTCAAAAAAAATCTTGAAGAACTTATGCCAAACTTAAAAATCGCAGTAGCTCACGGACAAATGCCAGAGGGGCAACTCGAGGAAATATTTAATGATTTTGCTCTCAAAAATTTCGACTTGCTTTTATGTACAACAATAATTGAATCAGGGCTCGACCTCCCAAATGTAAACACAATCATAATTGATGATGCAGATAGACTTGGACTTGCACAACTTTATCAATTAAGAGGTAGAGTTGGAAGAAGTAATAGAACAGCGTACGCTTTCTTAATGTATAAGAGAAATCGTGTGCTTAAGGAA
>JAZNJP010000303.1:0-2646 GCA_045578125.1 Candidatus Gastranaerophilales bacterium
TATGACAAGTGTTTGCTCTGTTGGACTTGATATGATCGCAATCCCAGGAGACACTTCAGCTAAAACAATTTCTGCGATTATTGCAGATGAGATGGCAATCGGTATGATAAACAAAAAAACAACTGCTGTTAGAATTATTCCTGTGCCAAATAAAAAAGTTGGAGACCTTGCAGTGTTTGGTGGTTTGCTTGGCGAATGTCCGATTATGCCTGTGCATAATTTAAGCTCTGATGTGTTTATCGAGCGAAGTGGCAGAGTTCCTGCTCCAATTCATAGTTTGAATAACTAATATAAATTTTTAAATAAAAAACGAGGGCACAAACCCTCGTTTTCATTTATGCTTTAGACTTATTATAGGTCTTTATAGCTTCCTTTAAATTCATCAGCATAAGTTGTATGAAGAAGCTCATGTGCCAAGTGTGAATTTGGTTTTTCTAAATACTCATCATACAATTTGATAATATCTTTGTTTTTGTGAGATTTTCTAAATTCAGTGTCACATTTATCTTCGTTATAAAGTCCTTCAGCTCTTTTCGCGCGAAGCTCAGGAGTGTTGCAGCTTGTTGGTTGGCCACCACCGTTTACGCAACCACCAGGGCATGCCATAACTTCAAGAAGTTGGAAGTCAGCAGTTCCAGCTTTAATTGCTTGGATTGCTTTTTCAGCTTCAGCAAGAGTTGAAACAACTTTAACTTTAACTTTTGTGCCTTTAATATCAAGAACAACATCTTTGTTGTAAGCGTGTTTATCAACACCTCTTAATTCAACGATGTCATCGCTTGCGATTTCTTCGCCTGTAATTAAGTAGTATGCAGTTCTTGCAGCAGCTTCAGCAACACCGCCTGATGCACCGAAGATTGTCGCAGCACCTGTATATTCGCCAAATGGAGAATCTGCTTCTTCGGCCTCAATTGTTTTCAAATCAATACCTGCTGATTTTATCATTTGAGCAAATTCTTGAGTTGTTAATACGTAATCTGTATCAAATTGACCATTGTCTGTTAATTGCTTACGCTTAATTTCAGCCTTTTTCGCAGTACAAGGCATAATCGAAACAACAACCGTATTTTCTTTTGTATATCCTTCTTTTGTTTTTGGAAGAATGTACTTCGCAAGCGAAGATAACATCGATTGTGGAGACTTACAAGAAGAAAGATGGTTAATCATTTCTGGGTGTTGAGTTTCAACATATCTAACCCAAGCTTGGCAACAAGAAGTGAATAATGGTAAATTTTCACCTTTTGTTACTCTTTCGATAAATTCTGTTGCTTCTTCCATAATTGTTAAGTCAGCTGCAAAGTTTGTATCGAAAACAAGGTCAAAACCAATTTTTCTCATTGCTGAGTAAATTTTGCCAATTACATTTTCGCCAGCTGGCATATCAAACATTTCGCCAAGCGCAACACGAACTGCTGGGGCAACTTGAACAACCACTTTTTTCGCTGGGTTGTTAATTTCATCCCAAACTTTGTCCACTTCGTTTACTAAAGTTAAAGCGCCTGTTGGACAAACTGCTTTACATTGACCGCAATATACACAATCAACATCAGCCAAAGCGCGACCTGCAACAGGCCCAACTGTTGTTTTAGAACCTCTGTTAGCAAAGCCTAAAACTGCATGACCTTGATATTCTTGGCAAGCACGAACGCACGCACCGCAGAGAATACATTTATTTGGGTCGCGAACAATTGATGGGTTAGAATGGTCGATTGGTAAATATTTTTCAGGATCTTTTTTAGCATATCTAATGTTTCTAACGCCATATTCTTCAGAATATTTTTGAAGTTCGCAGTTTCCTGATTTATCACAAGTTGTACATTCTCTGTCGTGGTTTGCAAGCAATAATTCAAGAACTGTTTTTCTAATTTTGCGAACTCTGTCTGTATTTGTTTTTACATTAATACCTTCTTCTGGAGGCATTGTGCAAGAAGAGTTAACAATTGTTCTGCCGTTTGGATAAACAACTTCAACAACGCACATTCTGCAAGCGCCAAATTGAGTTAAGTCTGGGCGATAACAAAATGTTGGAACGTTAAACCCATTTTTACGAATAACCTCAAGAAGGTTTGGTTCGTTATCGAACTCGACTTCTTTTCCGTTTATAAATAATGTTTTTGCCATTTCTAATTTCCTTTACTATTTCACTTTGATTGCTTTAAATGGGCAAGATGAAACACATGCGCCACACTTAATACATTTTTCTTGGTCGATTTTGAAAGGATTTTTAATTTCACCAGAAATTGCACCAACCGGACAAGTTCTAGAGCATTTTGAACAACCCTTACATAATTCTTCATCAATTTCGATTGTTTTAAGTGCAGTACATACTCCTGCAGGACATCTTTTGTTAACGATGTGTTCAACATATTCATCTCTAAAATATTTTAGAGTTGATAATACTGGGTTTGGAGCAGTTTTACCAAGACCGCAGAGTGAACCATCTTTAACTGCATATGCAAGCTCTTCAAGTAAATCCAAATCTTCAAGAGTTGCTTGACCTTTTGTAATTTTAGTCAAGATTTTTAGCATATTTTTTGTACCTTCACGACAAGGTACACACTTACCGCAGCTTTCGTTTTGAGTAAAGTTCATAAAGAATCTTGCAACTTCAACGATACAAGTATCTTCAGCCATTACAACAAGACC
>JAZNJP010000304.1:0-4060 GCA_045578125.1 Candidatus Gastranaerophilales bacterium
CATGGCTACGATCCGACTTATGTGATTATTTTGTCTTTATCTGCGTATGCTTTTTCACATTTTGCTTTAACTTCTTTAATTTGAGCTTCGTTCAGGCTAGCTTTATTGAATGTCATTTTTAAGCCATTATACTCTTTCGGGTTATGAGAAGCTGTGACAATTAGTGCTCCGTATATTTTTTTGCCACCAATGTATTCTTTATCTAGAATTGCAAATTCGCTATAATAGCCAAGAGGTGTTGGTGCAAGCCCTATATCTAAAACATTCGCACCTGTTGAGCGAACACCAGATATAAGAGAATTTTTGAGTTCTGGCGAATGAAGTCTTGCGTCCATACAAACTGCAAAATATAAATCTGCAGCTGTTTTTGGGCTTCCTTGTAATCTTAGATTTTCTAAAACCCAATTAACATAGCCTATACCTGTGTAATAAAATAGTTCAGAGTTAATTTCTTCTGGATATAGTCCTCTAATATCGTTTTTGCCATAAGCTTTTGTTGTAAAAGTTGCTTGCATAAAAACCTCAATAAAAACTACTTTAATTATTGTATTACAAAATTGAAAAATAATGTATAATGTAAAGTATGGAAGAATTTAAAATTACAAGAGAGCAACTGGCAAACATTATTAAAATGGCTGAAATTGAAGTAGATCCTGATGAATGCACTTCTGAGGATATAACTAATGCCATTATTGCAATTGAGAAAAAGCTGAATTTTTATAACTTCCCGCTAAGTTTCTTTACTGCGGAAGTTTTGAATGTGTTAATTGTTGATGATATGGAGCTTTCTATTTATCAACTTACAGCAATGCTCAAGAAAATTGGTATGAATGTTTATGTTGCAAGAAATAAAGAAGAAGCAATTTCTGAACTTAAAAAGAAAAGTTTTGATTATGTTATTATCGACTTATTTTTGCCTGATTCAGATGATGGGCTTGCTGTTTTAGAGTGTGCTAACGAACTAAAAAGTGCTCGCGAAAAAGAATATAAAGTTGTTGTTATTTCTGGAACTGACGAAAAAGACTTAGTTCAAAAATGCTATAAAATGGGCGTTGACGAATTTGTTTCTAAACAACCAGATTGGCACGAAAAGATTTTAAAATTCATTTCTTATGATACTAATAAATTTGCTCATGAAGAATTCCACAAGCACTATATTAATGAAAATATAGCATTATTCTCGATTTATAAAATAAATAACCAAAAATATGTTGACAAGATTTTGCAAGAAGTTACTTCAGATGTGCTTACTGGCAAAAAGCATATTATTTTCAATATGGAAGGTATTAAAATCTTCTCGGATAACTTTGCGTATATTTTTGCTGAAATTTATAAAATTACTTCTCAAAAAGAAGGTATGTTTATTTTGGTGAATCCTTCAGAAGATGTTGTTAAGGCGCTTGAATATGTTTATTTATCTAGTGCTATAAATATTTTCCAAACAGCAGATGAAGCTGTTGAATTCATTGAAATTCATAACATATTCTAATTTTAAACTTATTGGGAATGAAAAAGTGATTTTATGTCGTTATTATTAGTACTATGATGTACGATGATTTGGACATAACTTATGAAAATTATTCTCGTGCCATTTCGTGTCTTGAAAGGTATGTTGCAGAGCTTGCGATGCATTTTGAACTTTCTGATGAACAATTAGAGATTTTAATTTTTGAACTTTTCTCTAAAATTAAGACCCCGTACTCTTTTAAAAAAATGTTGAATATGTTAAAATTGCTCGCGAGGTAGGAAATCATGTTAAAAGCAATAACTTATACGGCAGGCATTTTAGAGGCGAATAATTATCTCTTATTTGATGAAGATAGCGGCGAGTGTGCGCTTATTGATTGTTCGGCTGAAATTTCACCAGATGAAATTCTGAAGCAATATGGTGGTAATATCGAGCTTGATGTTCCTCTTGTTCTGAAATATATTTTGCTAACACACGGTCATTTTGACCATGTTGGTGGCTGTTATGATATGAAACAAAAATATCCAGAAATTAAGATTATGGCTCATAAACGTGATAGGGAACTTATTCGAGCTCTTAAAATGCAGACTATGTTTTTTGGTTGCCCATCTGTTAAAAATTTTGAAGTTGATGAATATTTTGATTCAGAAATTAAAATTAATCTTGGTAAAAATGTTGTCCAAGCGATTGAAACCCCAGGGCATACTTTGGGTTGTGTTTCTTATTTAGCTGGTGATATGTTATTTACTGGCGACACTTTATTTTATGAAGAAATAGGCAGATGCGACCTGCCTCACAGTGATTTTAAGCAAATTAAAACAAGCATTAAAGACAAGCTTTTTAAGCTCGACCCTAATTTAAAAGTTTTAGCGGGACACGGCTATTCTTCAACAATTGCTCATGAGATAAAATCTAATCGTTATTTTGGTGAATACGCACAGTTTTAGATTTATTTTCCGTCTTCAAATCCAGGGCTTCTAGATGGTAGCGATTGGTAGCCAATATTTGACGTTACGCTTTTTCTTATGTATTCGTCCGTGTAGTTGCCTTTAACAAAAAGCTTATTGATAATATTTTCGCGCTCAACGAGCGGATGCTCAATTCTTGCAATTTCGGGATTTTCTTCAAGTAATTGTTGCCAAACAACTGCTTCGAGTGTCCAAGCATATGTTTCTTCGTTTAATGAATTTAGTTCGTCTTGATGAACTGCTTCGTGAGCAAGTAATGCTGCGAGAGCTTCTTTTGGCGCGTCTTGATGTTTTACGTTGATATAGATGTAAAGTCTTCCTTTTTGTTTCCACCCAAGTGCGTCAAAATTTGAATATTTGATGTCAAAGTTAGCTAAGTTTGCAAATTCGATTATGATTGGTTTTTCAGATAAATTATTCCCTAAAATTGCGCTTTGTGAAAATTCTCCAGCTGTTCCACTTAGCATATCTAATGCTTCGATTATTATTGAATCTTTTGTGACTTTTTTATATTTTGTGTGAGAATCTTTTTGGGTTTCTTTGTCATCTTGCTTATAGCGAATTTTTTTCTTTGCTTCAATTGGGGTTGTGTATTCTGTATCTGAATAATATTCAGGCCCTTGCGGTTCTTCTTTTTCCCAAAAAAATGCCTGCGCCGGATTTATTATTATCATTAAGACAAATATTGCTAATATTTTTTTCATTTTTTCACCTTAATTCCTTGTTAAAAACATTATTGCACATTTTTTATATAATGAAAAATTTTTTTGATACAATTTAGTTATGGAAAAATTTGTTTCAATCGGTAAAATTTTAAATTTTCATGGCATCAAGGGTGAAGCCAAAGTTGGCTTTCAACGTGGTTTTGAAGAACAAATTTTATCGCTAAGAAAAGTGTTTGTTAGAGTTTTTGATACTCCCATTAAATTTAAAGTTAAATCTTCAAGGATTCATAAAAATTTTGCAATTATGAAATTTGAGGGTATCAATTCTATTGATGAACTTTTAGAATACAAGGGTGAGAAAATTTATATTGAAAAAAGCGAAGCTATAGAATCGCTAAATGAAGATGAGTTCATGACAAGCGATTTAATTGGGCTAAATGTGTTTGATAATAACGATGATTATATAGGAAAAGTTGTTGACGTAGGTACGAATAATGCTAATGATATTCTTTGTATACAGCCTGAAAACCCTGATTACGAACAATTTTTAATCCCTTTTGTTCAAGAACTTGTGCCTGTTGTGGATATTTCTCGCGGAATGATTGTCATTAAGCCAATTGAGGGGCTTTTAGAATGAAATTTGATGTTGTGACATTATTTCCCGATATGATTAAAAATTATTGCTCTGAATCAATTGTAAAGCGCGGAATTGAAAAAGGAGTAATTGAAGTTTCAACTGTTAATCCTCGCGATTTTACGCATGATAAACACAAAAGAGTTGATGACACTCCTTATGGTGGTTCACAGGGTATGGTTTTAATGTGTCAACCAATGTTTGACGCTGTAGAAAGCATTAATCGCGTTGAAAATTCAGCTCTTATTATGCTCACACCTCAAGGCGAACCTTTTTCGCATGCAATTTCAAAAGAACTTGCGAATTATGACCAACTGGTTCTAAT
>JAZNJP010000305.1:0-1589 GCA_045578125.1 Candidatus Gastranaerophilales bacterium
GTAAATTTATCGCATCGACTGCCCTATCTTTGTTTGCGCTTAGAAAAATTACAGATTTAAAACAAGAAACAACTCAGAAGAAATTAGAACAAAAAATATTAAACAACAAGCAAACAATCGAAGTTATCTCATCAAACATTCAATCAGACCTAATAAAACAAGATAGCTTTACAGATTTCAAAAAAAATCAAACTTATCATAATTCACAAAAAAACCCACAATTAAACACAAAACAAGGAAAAACTCCTTCTTTCAAGGGTGTTGCTTCGGTAATGCAAAATTTTGTATTTAACCCCGTTATGAACAATTCACTGCTAGATTTTGGCTTGTCTGCTCAAAGACTTGAGCAAGCAAGAAAAGGCGAATTATCTGAAGTATTTTTGAAAGAAGCTTTAACAATTGCGTTCTACTACCCGCTCGCAACCCCAATTCAAAAAGGAATGGAAGGTGCATTTAACAAGTTTTTCAAAAAACCTATTAATCTCGATTACAGAATTATTTCTGACAAAAACTTCAAAGAAAACATTAAAAATGGCAAACTAGCTGAATCAATCAAAAAATTTGTAGAACTTGATGACAAACAACTCACAAAAACACTTTTTGAATCACAAGATGATGCAGTTGTTGAAATTTTAAAGAAAACAGGCGCATTAAAAACTTACAAAAAAACAAATGAATTATCTGCACTTCAAAAATTCGATTTTAAAGAACTCAGAGGAACACTAGATGACCTTGGAGATTTTATCAAAAAAGCAAGCAATGCCCCAGAAGGACTTGATAAATTCATTTCATCTGCCAAAAAATGCAAATGCGGTTCAATTTTTGCAAGTCTTGGCATTACAATCGGAGTAATTGGCGTACTTCAGCCATTAATGGTGTTTGCGCTTAGAAAATTAAAAGGCGGTTCTAATAAAAACCCAGCAATTGTTGAACTTGAACAAAAATTACACAAGCAAAAACAAGAAAAATTAGCGCAAAACTAATTCTGATAATGTAAAAAATCTTACAAAGTTTGACACAGAATTGCTTTTTATAGTTCAATTATAATAGCTAGACGACTTATAGATACGTATCAAACAAAATGAGAATTAAGGAATTAGAAATCGATAATTTTAAATCCTTTGCAAATAAGGCGGAGATACCTTTTTTGCAGGGTTTTACTACGATTTCAGGTCCTAATGGGTCAGGAAAGAGTAATATTATTGACAGTATTCTGTTTGCGCTAGGTCTTGCAAGCTCGAGAACTTTGCGTTCAGAATCTGGCGTTGCAGATTTTATCACAAGTCACAATAACCGTGGTGAAGCATACGTTAAAGTTACTTTCGAAATGGACGACGGACAAGATGTTTCTTTTGCAAGAAGAGTTAAAAAAACATCACAGGGCTACACTTCAACATACTATACAAATGACAAAACCTGCACCCTTACCCAAATTCACTTAGAACTTGAAAAATACAACATTTCCCCAAACAGCTACAACGTTATGATGCAAGGAGACGTTACAGAAATTACAAAATGTTCTCCAACAGAACGTCGCAAAATTATTGATGAAATCGCTGGAACTGCCGATTTCGATAGAAAAATTACAT
>JAZNJP010000306.1:0-4284 GCA_045578125.1 Candidatus Gastranaerophilales bacterium
TGATGAATGGGGCGAAGTATTAGATGCTTGGCACTCATCAAGTGGGAAAGCCGAACTTGAAATGCAATGGATTGATGACGCAGGAATAAAAGACAACAAAACAACAAAAGGCGAAATAAAAGTTGGAATATTTGGTAGCTTGAACGCTAATAATATCGATGTCGATACAAAAGACATTGAGAAATTAATTGATAAATACGCAGGCGAAGACGGAGTATTTAACAAAAAAGAATACATGGCACTAAACCAAGATTCCACATATAAAGCATTTGTGGAAAAATACAATGTAGAACCTTGGTTTCGATTTGAGGATAAATAATTTTAAAGACTAAAATAAGCACAAAATGTTATACTAAAAAACAAAAATATGTGAGGCGAAAATGATTTCAAAAGTGAATGGTGTAAACAACATACAAGACGTAAAACAAGTTTCCAAGGTGGCTTCAAATGAAGCAACAAAGAAAGCTCCCAGTGAAGCAAAAGCTCAAAGTGAAGATGAATTAGTTGATATTCAAGAATTAATTGAAGATGGCATCTTGAAAGAAGAAAAAATGTTTTTTGGGCTTTTTAAAACTGGAAATTACATCTACACAGCGGACGGCAAAAAATCATATGCAGATATCAAAGAAGAATTTGATTTAGCAGATGGCTCTTTAAGAAAAGCGAATTACAAATTATTTTCTAAAATTGACGGAAACGCTGATAAAAAAATCCCAAAAGAAGGCACAAAAATAACAATTAAAGGTGAAGACATCAAACCACAACCAGTTGACTTTAAAGATGATAACGGCGAAATTCTTGATGGCTTTTACAAAAGTTACGATGGCCAAGTATTTTATGAAATTCAATACGGTGACACACAAGAAGGAATATACGAAAAATTAGGAAACAAATCCATAAGGCACAATTACAAAACAGCAGATGTCCTCAAAGGATATCCAGACTACACTCTTCAACCAGGAACAAAGGTTGTACTTGAAGAGAAAGGTTTCTTTAGCAAATTGTTCTCTAAAATTTTTGGTTAAATTCAAACAAATTTAGTTAAAAATTAAACATTCCAAACATAAGCAAGTCCGCTTTTGTTTCCTTCCTCTTGAACAAAACCTGACTTTTGATAAAAACCTATTGCATCACTAGCAGAAAAAACTGTCATTGGTTTATCTGAAAACATTGTTTGCAGATTTTTTACAATTGAAGAACCAACCCTACTCCAAGTGGCATTTTTTCTTGTTTTTGCCAAATTGTTAGGTTCAACTTGCAATAATTCAATATGATTTTCAGATTTTCCCTCATCAAAAACAACAGCGCCCAAAACTTTCTTTTCGTCTAGTTTTTCAAAAGAATCTTTTTGTGTTGTTGCCATATACAAATGCCTCTTGGCATCTTGAACGTCTTGCTCCATTGACTCTTTCGCAACCGACAAATAGCTTTCATCGCCCCATTTGTCATTAGTTTTTTGAAGTGATGTTAAATCATTTTTATCAGACATATCGAGTTCGACAAAAGCAATGTTTTGCTTTTGATAATCGGTACCAGTCTTTTTCAAAACTGGAATAGAATTCACATACCTTGCACCAAATAAAAGTTTCATATCCTGATAAAAACAATCAAGAAGAGAAATTGCCCTGTTTTAAAAATTTATTAAATTATATTAATGAAGATTTATGTTTCCAAAACATAAAAAAATTGATAAAATTAAATTATAGAATTTAAAAGGAATAATTATGTTCGAAACATTACTATCAAAAACTTTTTTAGTGCTCGCTGGCTCGCTATTTTTCTGCTACTTGGGCGCACAAGCCGTACTCAACTATTTTAGAAAACTAAAAAATAGTGGTTCACCAGACGTAACGGCTGTTTATAATGAAAAGGGGCAAGAAGATTTAATTGTTGACCCAAGCCTTCTCACTGCGCCATTTTGGGTTTCAATTATAATATATTTTTTATCTTTCTTTGTTTTATTATTCCTAAAAAGTGTTCCTGTTGTTAATATGCTTGCAATGGTTGTTTTCACATTCACTGGCGGAGTAACTATTGGGCTCACTTTAATCACAAGAGATGAAAATATAGGTATTCAAGTAACACAATTAACAGCCCTTGCGGTGTTTCTGACTTCAATGTTAGGAATGTACTCTGGAGTTGATTTTGGCTTCCTTGGAACTTTCCTTTTTATTGCGATTATTCTGTTCATTATCGCTTCAATAATTAGAATTTTTGTTCAAATAAATGGCACAACAAGAAAAATATATGCAATTATAGGGATTTGTTTATTCTGCGCATATTTATTATTTGATTTTAACCGTCTTGCAAAATTTAACGAAATTGCTCACGCAAACAATTGGAATACTGCACTTTCTATGGCGCTTGAAATATATTTAGATATTATTAACTTATTTATGCAAATCTTAAGTTTTTTAAGCAACAATAACTAAAAGTTAAATTTCGTTAAAATTAAAACAAAAATTAAAGAATATGTGAAAAGTTTGTGATAATATTTTCACATATTTTTTATGGAGAAAATTTTATGAAAAAGAGTTTATTTTTAACTTTAGCACTTTTAATTTTTGCACTACCTGCATTTTCAGCTGAATGGAGTGCCAAAGATAGAGTTCCTACAATTGGGGAAAAAATATTGAAAGACAATGGACTACCCATAGGCACAACTTTTAAAGTTATTGAAACTGTGGCAGATAATTCAAATGTAGCGAACACAAATACTCTTGAAATATCAACACAAGATTTACAATACGCAGGAAATGACAACGAAGTCGCTGCTGTAATATCGCACGAATTGGGCTATATAATTAACGGCAAAACAGCAAAAGATAAATTTAGAACCATGGCAAAAGCAGCTATCACTTCTTCTCTTCAAGAAAATAGCTCTATTGCAAATGCAGTGAACAGCGAATACGTTGCAAGCAAAGCAAGCGAAAATGACACAAAAGACGCAGATATTACTGGTGTGGATTTAATGATTAAATCAGGATACAACCCGCTCGCCCTTGTTGTTGTGATTACAAAAGAACCAGGAAGTTTTATGGAAATTCTAACAGGCAAACCATCAAACTCCAAAAGAGCAATGAACTTATTTGATTATTTAACATACAATTACCCAACAAAAGTCCAAGCTGGTTATGGATGCCAAGAATACAGAAACTTTTTAAGCTACGCTAATCCAATAGTTGAAAAAAGAAATGCAAACGCAAAGAAATTAGCAAAATTTAATGCGGAACAAAAGAAAAACAAAGAACTAAGAGCAAAAAAAGTTGCTCAATATAAATCAACTGGGCTTTCAGGCTGGGATGCTTCATATATAATTTTAAACAGCCTAATTGAAACATCAGAATAATTTATCAAAATCATACAAAAAAGGCAGTTCACAAGAACTGTCTTTTTTTGTAAAGCAATGTAACAAAAAATCGAAATTTGGCAATAAAATTTATATATTTTACTTTATTGAATTAAGCACGGTTGGTAATTAAGATGTTAAAGAAAAAAGATAGTCAAAATCTAAATTTTAACAACAATGATTCTTCATTGAAAAAAACTCTGCGCGATAATCTTATTGTTTTTTCAAATAATGAAAATACAAAAAGAGATAGCAAAGGGCATATTGTATCAAATGAAGTTTATAATTCACAAGGCTTAAAAATTTCTGAATCCCTATATGATAAAAACGAAGTAATTAAACAAACAGTTAAATATCAAGAAGGCAAGGTTTTATCCGAAGTTAATTACTGGGAAAATGGCAACAAAAGAGAAGTTAAAAAATATAACGAAGATAACAATCTAACATATTGCGCAAAATTTAACAAAAAAGAAGAAAAAATCGAAGAAAACCTATACAGTAAAGATGGTATTTTATATAGAAATACAAAATTTTTGAATGGTAAAATTTTATCCGAAGTCCTCTATAGCGAAGAAAATGGTAACAAAAAATATTCATATAGATATAGCAACGGAAAGAAAATATCAGAAACAACTTATGACGCTTTAGGCAACATTTGCTTAGAAACTTTATTTGATAGTAATGGCGCAATTAGCAAACAAGAAGAATATTCAGAAAGCGGCATTAAAAAAACAACAATCACATATTCAAAAGGTGTTAAAAAAGCTTATGTTGCATATTCGACAATAAGCCATAAAATTGAAAAAGAAATTAAATACAACAATAATGGCGACAAAATTCTTGAAGTTTTTTATTGTACATCTGGAGCAAAAGGCCTAGAGCGCAAGTTTGACCCAATCACAAAAGAGACTGAAGATACTTCATACTGGTCAAAT
>JAZNJP010000307.1:0-2189 GCA_045578125.1 Candidatus Gastranaerophilales bacterium
ATGGATATACAAGAAAAAATTAATAATTTAAGAAAAGAAATAAATCACCACTCTAGGCTCTATTATGTTGAAGATAATCCTCAAATTGAAGATTATCAATATGATGCTTTGTTTCGTGAATTGCAAGCACTTGAGGCGCAGTATCCTCTTTTAATTACACCTGATAGCCCAACTCAAAGGGTGGGTGGCGTGAGTGAAGAATTTGTGCAAGTTCCACATAAAAATAGGCTATATAGCCTTGATAACTCAAACGGAGATTTAGAACTTCGCGAATGGTATGAAAGAGTTGCTAAAGATTTATTTAATTATGATAAAAAAGCCGATAAATTGCCTTCGATTGCTCTTGCATGTGAGCTTAAAATAGATGGGCTTGCAGTTGCGCTCACTTATAAAAAAGGCATGTTTTATCAAGGACTCACTCGTGGAGATGGTATAGTAGGCGAAGATGTTACAGCAAACCTTAGAACAATTCGAGCTATTCCACTTAGCCTTCCTGAACCTGTTGATATTGAGGTTCGTGGCGAAGTTTATATGCCATATAATAAGTTTGAAAAATTAAATGAAAACCAAAAAGAGCTTGGCGCTCCACTTTTCAAAAACCCAAGAAACGCAGCGGCTGGAACCCTAAGGCAGCTTGACCCAAAAATTGTTGAAGGGCGAGGACTTTCTTTCTTTGCTTATTTTGGTTTGTATGAAGACAAGTCGCAATCCCCTAAAACTCATTCAGGAATTATGCAAAAACTTTATGAATACGGTTTTAAAACAAATAAAGTTACTGTGTTACATGGTGTAGATGATGTTTATAAATATTGCGCTGACGCTGATGTTTCAAGGAAAAACCTAAATTATGCAACTGATGGCGTTGTAGTCAAAGTTGACGAGATTGCTTTCCAAGAAGAACTCGGGTTTACTTCTCGTGTTCCAAAATGGGCAACTGCATACAAATTTCCACCTGAAGAAGTTTGGACAAGGCTGATTGGTGTTGAAGAGTCTGTTGGAAGAACTGGTGCTGTTACGCCAGTTGCGCTTTTAGAACCTGTTGATATCTCGGGTTCGACTGTTTCAAGGGCATCTTTATATAACTTTGATGAAATTAAAAGACTGGATATTAGAATTGGGCAAGAAGTGCTTGTTAAAAAAGCGGCTGAGATTATTCCAAAAGTTATTCAAGCAAAGCCTGATGAAACTTTGCCTCAATACAATATTCCAACTTTGTGTCCTGACTGTGGCGCTCATTTAATTGAACTTGAAAATGAAGTTGCGCTATATTGCCCTAATCGCTTCGGTTGTCCTTCACAAATTAAAGGGAGAATTGAATATTTTGTTTCAAAATATTGTATGGATATAGATGGTTTTGGTGAATCCATTATTTCTCAACTTGTTGAGCGAGATATGGTGCATACTTTCGCGGATTTATATTACCTAACTTTTGAGGATTTTTTAGAACTTGATTTAATTAAAGAAAAATCCGCAAATAATTTATTAAACGCTCTTGAAAGCAGTAAAAAACCTAAGTTTGGAAAATTTATCAATGCTCTTGGCATTCGCCATGTTGGCCGTGAAATGGGTGATATTTTAAGCAAGATTTATAAAAACCTAGATGAGCTCAAGGCTGCGACATATGAAGAATTATCAAATATTGAAGGTGTTGGCGATATTGTTGCAAAAAGCATTTTTGATTATTTTAGAGATGAAGCAAATATTGCTGCGCTAAATAAACTTCTCGAAGCAGGCATTCAGCCTCAAAACGATAACGAAATTAAAGAAAATGAATTTTTCAAAGGAAAATCCTTTGTAATAACTGGCACTTTGAGCGCTTTTTCAAGAGAAAAAGCTCAAGAAATTTTAAAATCTTATGGTGCTAAAACACCAAGTGCCATAAGTAAAAATACGGATTATTTGATTGCCGGAGTTGGCGGAGGCTCAAAGCTTGAAAAAGCTCAAAATTTAGGAATTAAAATTTTAACTGAACAAGAGTTTTTGGATAATTTAGGAGAATAATTATGAAAAAGATTTTATCGTTGTTGTTATTTGTGTTGTTTGTTTCAACTCCTGCGTTTGCAAATCAAGCAAAAGGCTTGGCAAATAATGGTTTTATTACTGTAACCGCTTCAAGAACCGAAGAAGTTAAGCCAAACATTGCAACAATTACTTTCTATATTGAAACATCAAATAAAGTTTCAGATAAT
>JAZNJP010000308.1:0-2022 GCA_045578125.1 Candidatus Gastranaerophilales bacterium
TTTTCTTCGGCAGAGTCTTCACGCCCACCATACATAAAATAGGGTGACAAAAGTCACCCTATTTTAGTATAAGTCGTGAAGTGAGCAAACCGTTTCACTATTTGCCCTCTCAGAAAATGCTCAATGGTTCGCATTTTCTTCGGCAGAGTCTTCACGCCCACTATTAGAAGAAGCTCAAAAGTGCTTCTTTTTATTTTACCTATTTGGCTAATTGACATAATTCTTGACCTATTTTTTTTAAGTGTTAAACTTTTTCTGTAAATTATAGGGAAACTCCGTAAAAACGGGACTATGCCGTAGCAGTAGTGGAAAATTTCCGAGTCTGAATACCTGTAATTTTGTTAATACTTGCGAGCACGAGGAAATTTATGAAAAAGATTTTTACCACTTTTGCGGTCTCTGCAATTCTTTCTACCACACCAGCCTTTTCAATTGATGAAGATTGGATTTATTTAGACCCTTCTCAAAACGATGAACAATCAGCACCTTTTACCCTTAAAGGCTACGCCAAAGAAAGGCAAATTTATTCTTATGGAAATTATGCTGAATCAATTGAATCAGCAGGCGCGAATGTAGATGTCATAACTCAAAAAGATATTGAAAGGCAAGCCTCTCCAACTTTATCTGAAATTTTAAATCAATCTGCAAGTTTGTTTGTTCAAAATTCAAATGGTTCAGATGGTTCAATTTCAACAATTAGAATGCGCGGAACTGATAGAGTCAGAATGACGATTGATGGCGTTCGTGCAGATAGACCATCTCTTACAACTCCTGGGGTTGAACCGCAATTTTTACTATCAGATGACCTTGAAAGAGTTGAAATTATTCGTGGCCCACATGGAAATATTGCAGGAACAAACGCATCTGGCGGGCTTATTGCGCTTCAAACAAAACGTGGCAGAGGGCCTTTTAGGGTTCAGCTTGGTTCTGAAATGGGTAATCTTGGTACATTTAAAGAACGTTTTGCAATTTCAGGAGAAGCAAAAAACACAGATTATTACATGGGGCTCACTTGGTATAAAACTGACGGCGGAATGAGTGTTACAAACCTTGGAAAAATTATAAATGATGATTATAACAACCTAAGCATTGTGACGAACATTGGGCAAAGGCTTCTTGACCAAAAAGCTGAAGTTCGCAACATTTTTAGATTTGCTCGCTCAAGAAAAGACCTTGGTGTTGGTTATCAACAAGCTTTTCCTTACGGGCTTTATCAGTCTCCAAATAATTATGGTTTGAACTACGACATAATGAACACAACTTCGTTCACACACAGCCCTAATGAAAAATATGACTATGATGTTAAATTTAGCTTATATAGAAACAATAACAATAATTATGTTTTGCCTGATAATTTATCTGGCGACCCATTTTATGAGTCAATTTCAAAAATATATTCAACAAGGCTCAACGCTCAAACGCAACACAACTACAAGCTTGCAGATTGGAACACTCTTTCTGTTGGCTATAATTTAGAAGCTGAGTTTATTGATGGACATACAAAAGATGTTTCCATGTGGACACCTGCGAGCTTTAATTTTTATGACGGACACACAGTTCAAAATGATGTCTTTATTAATGATGTAATCAATATTGCCGATAAGCTTTTTATCAGAGGTGGGGCAAGGTTGATTCATAATTCTAGTTTTGGTACATATGTAACTCCAAATGCTTCTGCGGCATTAGTCCTTCCGACATTTAATATTGATGGTGCTAAAACAAAACTCAGAGCTTCTTGGGGGCATAGTGTCAATAATCCAACTCTTTACCAAAGGTTTGGAACTGTTAACTCTTCTTATATGATTTCTCTTGCTAACCCTAATCTTGAATCTGAAAAAATGAATAGTTGGGATATTGGGCTTGTTCAAAGTTTTTATGACGAAAAACTTTCTTTTGATATCGGTTATTTCAATAGCGATTATAAAGACTACATTGGCTATGCAGGCTCAACTGACCCAATCACTTGGCTTTATACTGGCAAATATATAAATGTTGATAGGGCTGAAATCCAAGGTGTTGAAG
>JAZNJP010000309.1:0-6823 GCA_045578125.1 Candidatus Gastranaerophilales bacterium
ATTATTCAAATGGTTGTTATACCACTTGTTATAAGTACAATAGTTATTGGCATTTCAAGTATTGGTGATAACAAAATGCTTGCTCGTTTTGGCAAGAAAATGGTTTTCTATTATGCAATCATTACATCTGCTGCGGTTGCAATTGCAACAACTTTAGCACTTGTATTTAAACCTGGTGCTTCAGCGCAACCATTTATTGACGCCAACGTCGCTCAAAATCTTCAATCTGTTGTGCAAACAGCATTGGCTGATCATAATAGTCAACTATCAATAGTGTTTTTAAATTTAATTCCAAAAAATCCTTTTGCAGCGCTTGCTAATGGCGAATTGGTTCCAATTATGATTTTCCTTATCATTTTCGCAATTGCTCTTGCAAAAGTTGGCGAAATGAATCGTCCTGTAATTTCTTTCTTTGAAAGTATTTTTGCAGCTACTATGAAAGTGACTGATTGGATTGTATTCCTTGCTGCTCCTGGTGTTTTTGCTCTTACTGCATCAGCCGTTGGTAACTTTGGTGTTTCAATGTTTTCTGGCGTGTGGAAATATGCAGCAGTTGTTCTTGGCACATTATTCCTGATGTTTTTCGTATTATATCCAATTGTTTTAAAAATGTTTTCAAAAGTTCCTGTTGGAAAATTATACAATGCAATAACAGAGGCACTTATGGTTGCTTTTGGAACAGCAAGTTCTTCTGCGACTTTGCCTTTAACCATTGCGCGTTGCGAAAAATATGGCATCTCAAATAAAGTTTCAAGCTTTGTTTTGCCTCTTGGTGCAACGTTGAGCATGGACGGAACTGCCGCTGTTCAAATAATAGCTGTATTGTTCTTGACTCAAGCTTATGGAATTGTTCTTGATCCGCTTGCAATTTTGCAAATTGCCTTTTTGGCCATAATTGCTTCCTCGACTTGTGCTGGTATTCCAGGTGCTGGGCTTATCACAATCGCGCTTGTTTTGAACGGATTAGGACTTACTCCTGAACAGCTTGTTTCAGGCTTTGCATTCTTGTTTGCATTAGACAGACTTTTTGATATGTTCAGAACTGTGACAAACGTTACTTCTGATGCAGTTGTTGCAGCTATTATTGCAGATAACGAAAACGAACTTGATTACGATATGCTAAATAGCGTTGATACTCCTGAGGAATAATTTTGAAAGCTAAAATTTTTCTTGATGGCAAAATTCGCGAGTCTTTTTTTAAAGATGGCATTTCGGAATATCAAAAAAGACTTTATGGAAATGTTGAGGTCATTGAATGTGACCAAAACACTATGCTCGCGCAATTAAGCAAAGAAAACGCTTATAAAATTGCACTTGTCATTGAAGGTAAAATGTTATCTAGTGAAGCTTTTGCCGAAAAAATTTCTGAAATATCTCAAGATGGTTATTATAATGAAATTTTATTCTTCATAGGTGGCGCAGATGGTTTATCTCAGGAAATTAAATCAAAAGCAGATTTTGGGCTTTCTTTTTCACGAATGACTTTTGTGCATCAGCATGCTGTTTTTATTTTGGTTGAGCAATTATACCGCGCTCACAGGATTCTCTCTGGCGCCCCATATCATCACTGAGCGAAGCTCAAGTTTTAGCGCGACTGCGCTTAACGAGAGCGAGCGAAGTTTGGTGTGTGAGCACTTGCACGGCTGCGAGGAGCAGGCGGGCTTGTGCGAAACCGTTCCTTGTAAGAAGCTCAAGTTTTAGCGCGACTGCGCTTGAATCACTTTATCTGAAACGGGCATTTGGGGCATCTTGCTTTTGGGTGAAGCATAAGATTATCTTCAAGGTCGTAAAGCTTTGCAATTCTTGTAATTAAAACTTCTCCGCAAACTGGGCACTTAATCTCAATATTTGGATTGTGAGCTTGCTCTAAAATGATATCTTTTATATGTTCTGTATCAATATTTGGAGTAAGAGTAAAATCTTCCGCTTTCTCATGTGCCTTAAGTGCATTTAATGACACCCTGAGTCCTTTGGTCAATTTTTGCCTTACTGTTTGCGGTAAAAATAATTCCGTGCCGTCTTCTATTGCGCGAACTTCGTCAAGCGTTAAGTTGCAATAATCTGCAAGCCCTTTTTGGGAAAAGCCTCTTTCTTCTCGTGTTTGAGAAACAAATTGGGCAAGTGTTAATCCGTCATCTTTTTTTAGGTTAGACATTCTATGCTTTCTTTTGCTTTCTTTCTTCCCACCAACCAAGTAATGCACTTGCAAAGAAAATGCTTGAATATGCGCCAGCTGCGATACCCAGAATCATTGCAAGAACAAAATCTTTTGTAGTTGAGCCACCAAAGATATATAGTGCAATCAATGTTAAAAGTGTTGTGAGTGATGTGTTAATACTTCTTGCTAATGTTTGGTTAACGCTTGCGTTGATTATTTCACCAATACTGTACTTTTTGCCTAAAAATCTGTTGTTTTCGCGTATTCTATCAAATACAACAATTGTGTCGTGCACGCTAAAGCCAATAACTGTAAGAATTGCCGTTATAAACAAACTATCAACATGCACATTTGCAACTAACGACATTATAGAAAATACACCAACAACAAATATTGCATCATGAGCCAATGTTAAAAGAGTAATAACTGCATAATCTAATTGGAAACGAATTGTAATGTAGATTACAATTCCAAGGAATGCAAGCAATAATGCTGTCATTGAGTTTTTCATCAATTCTTTTCCAAGAGTTGGACCAACAGAGTTTGTTTGAACAAGTTTTGAGTCTTTAAAATCTTTGTTCATAAAGCTTGTGATTTTTGTAATGTTGTCAGATTTTTCATCAATGAATGGTGTTTTGATTGAAACGAAATTATCTTCCTTGTTTGCAACCGTGATGTTCGATATTCCTTGAATTACTGGGTTTTCAATGCCAAGTTTTTCAAGTTCAACTCTAATTGTATTAATATCATTTTGTTCAATTTTTTTATCAACTTGATATTGCAAAATTGTTCCGCCTTCAAAATCAATTCCAAGTTTAATTGGCGAGTGATTTGGTGAAGTAATTATTGAATATAGCATTGCAACAATACAGGGAACAAGTATTACACCTGTTATCCAGAACCAAATTTTGCGATGTTTTATAACGTCTATATATTGTTTTTCGTTAGTTATATTAGGATTAGCCATTTTATTTTCCTTATTTTATTAATCAAGTACACCAAATTTTGCTTTTTCTTTTTTAGTTTCAACAGCAACATATGCTTCTTTGATATCTTCTTTTTTCAAACCCCAAAGTTCAGGGTGTTTAAGTTCACCTGTGCCAAATAAGATGTGCATATAGTTTTTAGTAACTGTGATTGCTGTGAACATACTAACTAAAACACCAATTGCAAGAGTTAGAGCAAACCCTTTAACAACGGATGTACCTAGTATATATAGAATTACACATGTGATGATTGTTGACATATTTGAGTCGAAAATACTAGTAAATGCCCTGTCGAAGCCTGAATTAATTGCTGCGAATAATGAGCGACCCATTTTTAATTCTTCTTTTGTTCTTTCGAAAATCAAAATATTTGCGTCAATTGCCATGCCGATACTCAATATAAAACCAGCTATACCCGCAAGAGTAAGTGTAACTGGAATTATTTTAAATATCGCAAATGTGATTAAGCTATAAATAACAAGAGCAATGTTTGCAACGAGCCCCGGAAGTCTGTAATAGCAAAGCATAAACACCATTACAAACCCAAGCCCAATAGCACCTGCTAATTTGCTTTTTTCAATACTGTCTGCGCCTAATGTTGGCCCAACTGAATTTTCTTCGATGATTTTAGCTGGAACTGGAAGCGCCCCTGCATTTAGAAGGTCAACCATTCTTTTAGCTTCTTTAAATTCAAAATCACCTGTAATTTGTGCTTTACCATCTGGGATTTCAACGTTCACCATTGGTGCTGACTGAAGTTCCCCGTTAAAGAAAATCGCCATTTGTTGCCCTTTTAATTGGCGAGTTAGAACAGCAAATTTTTTAGCACCTTCCAAGGTAAATTCTAAATCAACTGCCCATTCTCCAGTTTGAGTATTACCGACAATTGATTTTTTGAGGTCCTTTCCCGTGAGTCCTGTTGAAGCCCATTTCATATCGCCTTTAGAGTCAAGCCCTGCAGGTTTTTTGAATTCTAATTCTGCAACTTCACCAATAAATTCTTTGGCTTGTTTCGGGTCAGAAATTGCTGGAATTTCAATAATTAACCTTTTTTCACCAATTTTTTGAACAATAGTTTCTGCAACACCGAGTGCATTTACCCTGTTTTCAATTGCAAAACGAAGGCTATCTAGCATGTCTGGCGTAATTTGCTTGATTGTATCTGTAGTTTGAGCCTCGATTGTAATTCTTGAACCGCCAACTAAATCTAGACCAAGTTTTGTTGGTTTTTTAACAATAATTGCAATTGAGCCCAAGATGAGCATAAAAATTATCCAAAAAAGTATAATTTTATTTTTCATGAAAAATCCTCTTCTAGTTAGTCATGTATTATTTTACCAAAAAATAAAAAAAAGAATATAAATATATGTGTAATTGCAAATAAATAAAAAAGCCGTAAAATATACGGCTTAATCCCCTTTAAATCTCCTCAAATCTTGTAACCTTTGTTTGTGTTAATTTTAATTTTTTAATCTCTAATAATGTTAATAGTCTTTAGTTCAAACTTCCTTTTTGCCTGTTATGAAGGCTTTACGCCATCACTCCTTCCTTATATTTTCTCTTTCATTCCTTTGCTCCACTTAATTAAATGCCAAATAATGAACTTCTACAAAGTGTAATATTGCAAAGATTTTTGTTACATGTGCCATGCCCCTTGATATGGCGCAATAAACAAAGTTTTACAAAATTAACATTATATTTTTTGTTAATTTTCTTGAATTTTATTTTTTAATTTTCATATTCTTTGAGAATAGTTATTTTATCTATAAGACCTGCACTATAAAGCAATTCAATTTGGTTTATGTTGTAGTTTATGACCGTGTCGAGATATTCAATCCTTGCTTGAGTTTTTAGTGTTTGTGCTTGTATAACATCAAGTAAAATCCCTTCTCCTGCGTCTAGCCTTAATTCTGCCAAATTAACGCTTTCTGTTGCATAGTCGATTTGTTTTTCTGCTATCGTCACCCTATCCTTTGAGGTTTTGCTTTTGTAATAAGAGCTAATAATATTTCTTTCAATGTCTCTTTTTTTCTCTTGAAGCTGATGCTCAAGCATTTTAATTTCTGCTTCTTTTGCTCTAATTTTATTTAAAGTGTTCATGCCTAAATTTTTTCCAATCGGTATATTTAAATTAGCAATTACTTGCAAGTTTTGTCCAAAGCCTATATTTATTGTGCCTTGTGTACTATATTGCGCTGTGATATCTGCTTTTGGAATGTATTCTGAATATAGGCTTTTCTTTTCATATTCTAATGATTTGATTTTTTCTTCAAGCGATTTTACATCTTGCCTTTCTTTAATTGCAGACATTGCAAGTTCATCTGTTGTTATATTTTCGTCAATTAATTTATACATTTTGATTTCTGTTTCTTTTGGGCAAAGCGATGTGGTAAAATCTACCCCCATAATATACGTTAAATTCGCTTGTTTGATTTTAAACTGTGCAATCATGTTTAAAATTTGTTGTTCAGCATTTGCTAATTCGTTTTGCGCTCGAATTACGTCAAACCTTGTGCCAAGCCCTGCTTCAAAAAGGTTTTCTGTTAATTTTAACTGTGCTTTTCTTTCGCTATGGTTTTTAATGTATATTTCAAGCTTGAGTTTAGTATCTAAAAGTTCATAGTAGCTCATTGCAATTCTCATAATAATTTCTTCATTTGTGAAATTTAAATTTTTTCGCTCAGATGTCATCAAGAATTTTCCAGCTTTTGAATTAAAGATGGTTTTTCCGCCATTTAATAAATCATGCTTAATATAAACACCTCCAAGCACTGCAATTTCATTGATTTCTCGAAGCAAGGCGCTCCCAATCAAATATTCCCCTTTGAGTAAGTTTCCATAACTTGTTAATCCTATGTCAGGCAAATACATTGCAAGTAGGCTTTTATAGTTATATTTTGCGGCTTCAAATTTATCTTGTGCTATTTTTATCCCATAGTTGTTTATTAAGCCAATATTCAAACAATCTCTAAGAGAAACGTAAACTGGCGTTTGATGGGTATAGTTTTGTATAGTTTCAATTACGATAGTTTCTTTTAAATGTTGTTTGCAAATGTCTTGAAAAGTTTTTGCATGACACGCATTTTTTGTTACTAGAAATATCAAAAGCAATATTACAATTTCTTTTTTCATATATAAAAGATATTGTGATTTTACCTTGAATTATATAGCCCAAGAGACTTTGTTCTATGGTATAATTTATTTTGTTTGTGCTTATAGCTCATTTGGATAGAGCGTTGGTCTCCGAAGCCAAAGGCGGGGGGTTCAAATCCCCCTAAGCACGAGTTATAAAATTAATGCTTGATTTTCATTTTTTATATGTTTTAATATAATTAATCGAACGGGCGATTAGCTCAATTGCTAAAGTATTCTCGCAAGAGAATGCGTCGAGTTAAAAGTCTCCCAAGGGAGCGCGAGACAATTGGGCGAAATTGAAATTTTGATAAAAGCGAATTTATTCGGGCGATTAGCTCAATTGGTAGAGCGTCTCCCTTACAAGGAGAGGGTTTGGGGTTCGAGTCCCTAATCGCCCACCATATAAATTAAGACCGCAAATGCGGTCTTTTTTAATGCAAATTTAAACGTCTGTTCAATTTTTGCAACAAAAAAGCTCCCTTTCAGGAGCTTTTAAAATCTGGGGTGAAAGGACTCGAACCTCTGAATGGCGGTACCAAAAACC
>JAZNJP010000310.1:0-1788 GCA_045578125.1 Candidatus Gastranaerophilales bacterium
ATTAAGCATTTTTAATAATATTTGCAAGCTCTTTAAAGCTATAAAAATCCTGCACAATAGAAATTTTAACTCCACATTCTTGCTCAATATCTGAAACCAAAAGCCCGTCGATAAATTGCTCTGTACCTTCTTTTAACATAACAGAAGGAAGCACAATGTTCTTTGGTAAGTTTTTCATATTTTTAAGAGTATAGACAATATCTCCTGCGGTGATTAACCCTGTGACTGTTATTCTCTCGCCGAAAAATCTGTTTTTAATTTCAAGCACTGATAAATCAAGGTTTTCAATTTTAAGCTCAGACACAATGTCATCAAAAATGAATTTAGAAATTGAACCAGTAATTATTCCAAGCTCAAGTGGTTTTTTTAATTTTTTAGGTAAAGTTTTCTTCCTTTTTTCAAAATCATCAAGATAAAGCCTAATTGCACCAACACCATCTTCAATTTGCAAAAATTTGCCATAATATTTTTTTGGGGGGATTTCTTTTTCTGCAAGCAAGAAAATTTCATCTGACGCCATTGCGATATTTTTTTTCATATCAGAATTGAATTTATCAAGTTGCTCAATAATATCAATAGCACCAGCTTTATCTAATTTTTCAAGCTGATTAACATGGTGCATTGATATTCCAACAGGAACAACTGCAAGAGATTTCAAATGCTTTTTATATTTTTTAAGGTCAGTTAATGTTCTTGTAAGTTCTTTTTTGTCATTTATTCCAGGGCACAAAACAATTTGTGCGTGAAAATCTATCCCAATTTTTGAAAGTCTATCTAAGTTTTCAAGAATTTTCCCTGCATTTTTATTTTTCATCATAGAAGTTCTAAGCTCAGGGTTTGTTGTGTGAACAGAGATGAAAAGTGGTGAAAATTTAAATGCTTCAAGCCTTTCCCAATCACACTCACGGAAATTTGTTGTTGTAACATATGTCCCTTGCAAATATGAAAGACGCCAATCATCATCTTTCACATATAGACTATCTCTTAGATTATTTGGTTGCCCATCAACGAAGCAGAAAATGCACTTATTAGCACAAGGAATGACCCTGTCAAAAACTGCCGTTTCAAAAGAAAGCCCGAGGTCTTCTCCTAAGTCTTTTTCAAGTTCAATAAGTTCTTCTTCGCCATTTTTCTTTTTAACCAAAATTTCAAGTTCTTCGTCTTGAATTAAAAAACTATATTCAATAAGGTCACTTGGTGCAGTTGAATTTATTTCAAGTATTTCATCGCCTGCTTGAAGCTCAAGCTCATCCGCAATTGAATTTGGAACAACCGATGATATAACTGCGCCTAATCTTTTCATTTTGCATCACCTAATTGCAACAACAAATCTTGTACATGGGTTTTTGTCGAAGATAAAACCGAAAGCTGGTTATTTGCAAGCGCAAGATATGGGTTATTTAGCGTTTCATCCAACTTATTTCTCAAAACCAAAAGGTTGTCTTTCAATTTTAGATATAACTCATTTTTATCTTCACTTGAAAACACTTCAGAAATAATCATAAAAGTGGAAACTTCGCGCAATACATTTGCAAGCCCTGTGAATTTGTAGTTCAAAACAAGCTCTCTAAAGTATTTTAAGCCATCTTGAGTTATAGAAAACTTTTTAGACAACAAACCGCCTTTTGAAAATTTTTCATCACACGAAAGTAAGCCCCTTTCTTGCATTTTGTCTAAAATTGGCGAAAGCGAACCAACGGAAGGCTTATAATATGGAAAAAATATTTCCTCAATTGCCTTCTGCAGGCTATAAATAGTTAAATCGTGCCAAGTCGGAGGCCAAGCGGT
>JAZNJP010000311.1:0-1829 GCA_045578125.1 Candidatus Gastranaerophilales bacterium
ATTCTTCCGTATGAATTCAAAACAGTTGATATTTCAACAGCAGAAGAAATGTATTTTGCTATTAAAGATATGATTGTAAGAGGCGCACCAGCGATAGGAATTGCAGGCGCACACGGTGTTTCACTTGCCGCAATAGAACTATCAAAAAACAACACTAATAAAAATGAATTTCTAACAAGACTACAAGAAAAAGCAGATTACCTAAAATCATCAAGACCAACAGCTGTAAATCTTATGTGGGCAGTTGATAAACAAATGAAACTTGCTTTAGAAATCGACGGAAGCGTTGAAACAATTACAAAAATCCTAATTGAAAACGGAATAAAACTTGAGAATGAAGATATTGAAATTAATAAAAAAATGGGAGATTATGGCGCAGAAGTTGTTCCAAAAGGTGCAACGATTCTAACCCATTGTAATGCAGGGGCGTTAGCAACTGTTGGCTATGGAACAGCACTTGGCGTAATTAGAAGCGCATACGCTAAAGACCCAACAATCAAAGTTTTTGCAGATGAAACACGCCCTCGTCAACAAGGTGCAAGATTAACAACTTGGGAATTAACTCAAGACGGTATTCCTACAACATTAATTACTGATGGTATGTGTTCATACTTTATGTCAAAAGGAATGATTCAAATGGTAGTTGTAGGCGCTGATAGAATTGCCGCAAATGGTGATACGGCAAACAAAATCGGAACATATACAGTTGCAATTGCAGCAAAATACCATAATGTTCCATTCTACATTGCAGCACCATTATCAACAATTGATACATCAATAAAATCAGGAAAAGAAATCCCAATTGAAGAACGTTCTCACGAGGAAGTAACTCATATAAACGGTGATTGGATTTGCGCAAAAGACGTAAATATTATCAACCCTGGATTTGATGTAACTCCAAATGAATTAATTACAGGTATTATCACCGAAAAAGGTATTTTAAGACCAAATTATACAGAATCTATTGCAAAAGCCTTTGCAGAAAATTAAACAAGTAGTTATTTTAAACTTCAAAATAAAATGCTAAAATAGGCAAATCAAAAGGAGTATTATATGAAAAATAATTTCAAAATTCTAACAATTTCATTGGTAGCGTTTGCTATTGGTTTAACAGCAGGAAATTTCGCAATTTCTGATGTTCCAACAAATTTTAAAGTTGCAACTGTTGATGTTCCAAAAGTTGTAGCTTCATCAGCTCAAGTTAAAACATTGAAAGAAGAGCACAAGAAAAGAAGCCAAGACTTAGCTAAATTTATTGAAACAGCAAAAAATGAGCTAGACAAAGAAAAAGATGCAAAAAAGAAAGCTGCTTTAGAAAAGAAATATAATAAAGAATTCCAAACAAAAAGAGAAGCTATGGCTAAAAATTACGAAACAAAATTATTAGCTATTGATAAAAACATAACAGATACAATTAACGCTAAAGCAAAAGAAAATGGATATGATTTAGTTTTAGCAAAAGGTGCGGTTTTATCTGGCGGAACAGACATCACTGCAGAAATTTCAAAAGCTGTTAAATAAAAATAAACACAAAAAAGAAGAAGGTTTTTAACCTTCTTCTTTTTTATTCTTTCCTAAAATTCTTTTTTTACAATTGAAGCTAAAGCTTTTAAATCAGTAAATAATTCAGAAAATTCTTCTGGATAAAGTGATTGAGCTCCATCACACAACGCTGTTTCTGGTGAATTATGAACTTCAATAATCAAACCATCAGCGCCAGCCGCAACAGCAGCTTTAGACATTGGGGCAACTTTATCTCTTAAACCTGTTGCATGACTTGGATCCACAACAATTGGCAAATGGCTTATTTTTTGAACAACAGGAATTGC
>JAZNJP010000312.1:0-1647 GCA_045578125.1 Candidatus Gastranaerophilales bacterium
AAGCACAAGGTTAAACAGGAACCGCAATGTCACTCTTAAAGACCTTATTCGTCATATCGAATTTTACGAAGAACTCGAGAAGAAAAGAACTCTTCAAAATAGGCTTGATAGACAAAAAAGAAGAGTAAAGAACTATTCAAGACTATCGGCACACGACATTAAAAACCTTGCGCACGAAGAATATATTGAAAAAGTTGTTCAAAAAATGGACGAAAACCTCCAAGTTATCTTGAATGATGAAAAACAAATTGAAATTAGAGAATTAACTTTGCTTGGTTTTGATAGGTCAAGCGCTTATATTGCCTTGTTATTCTTGGTTTTAAGAAAAAATTATGAAATAGTGCAAGATGAATTTTATGGAAAACTTTATGTAAGAAAGGCGCAAAACCCAGTGGTTCAATTCATATCAGATGTTGCACAAAAAGTGGCAGGAGGTTCTGAAGATGGAAATGAATGAACTCAAAGCAAAAATTGAAGCCGTTTTATTTGTGACAGCACAAGCAATGCAGCCAACTCAAATTGCAGAACTTTTAGAAGTTGAAGCGGAAAGCGTTGAAGAGGCACTACTTGAGCTTGTATTTGATTACTCCTCAAGAGACGGCGCACTCGAAATTGACGATGAAGACGGATACATTATTCAAGTTAAAGCCGAGTATTTAGATATTGTTGAAAAACTTTGCCCCGTTGATTTGAGGCAATCCGTGCTTAAAACATTAACTGTTATTGCACTTAAAGAACCAATTAAACAATCAGCCTTAATGGAACTCAGGCCAAGTGCATCAGATCACATAAAAGAATTACTTGAGAAAGAACTTATTTCAAGATCGCGTGCTAAAGATTCGCGCTCATTTATTTTGCATACAACAAAGAAATTTGCTGAATATTTTAAGCTTAAAGGCGATGCAAAAACACTTGCAAAATATCTTGATATGAACAAAGATATTATTAACAGTTAGATTTTTAGGATTTTAACATTAAATAAGTTATGATGAAACGAATTGCAATAATAGCCATATTATTGATTTTAGCCATTCAGATGCCATCAACAGCGTATGAAGAAGACTTTTTTGATACAGACATGGAATTTTTAGAAAATCCATTTAAAAACCAGAAAATAATAACCGATAAAGAATTTGACGATACAATTAATAAGATACAAAAAAAGAGAAAAGAACCCTCAAAATTTACAAAATGGCTTTTTGGCGTTAAAGATGACATTAAAACAACACCAAAGAATATCGATGAAAACGAAATGAAAAAACAAGCATCGGAAATTGAAATGTTGCGAGACACTATAAGGGCGAATAACCTTGTTTTAATTTCTGCAACAATTCAAGATGACTTTGGTCACATTATAAATTCTGGGCATTATAAGGCGGAATACAGAAAAGGAACAGATAATAAAGTTTATATCACCTTATCTCAAGCTGGTAATACAAAAGGCTGTTTTCATGCAATAAAAACCGTAGATAATTCGACAAAAAGCGGTGTATTATACGCAAGAACCCATTTTAATCAAACTTCAAATACTATAGAAATATATGTTGCGGATTTCGATAACACTTACTTCTCAAAAGCAAAAATTGTTTTTTAAGAAATCTGACGATAGGCTTCTTTCGCACAAATAATTGCCTCGTCTCTGGTTGA
>JAZNJP010000313.1:0-4772 GCA_045578125.1 Candidatus Gastranaerophilales bacterium
CAAAATTTTTTTAATAAAGAGTGTAGGAAGTTAAATTATTATACCGGAAGGAAAACTATGACGATTAGTGTGAACAACAGAAAGAAGCAAGCAAAAAAATCATTCGAAGAATTAATTAATGATTTAGAAACTAGTAATTCAGAAAAAGTTCGATACAATGCTGCCCGTATTTTAGGCGAAATGGGCGATTTTAAAGCAGTGTATCCTTTAATAAATGTGTTAAAGAATGACAAAAATGGCTCAGTTCGTCTTTATGCAGCAAGAGCATTAGGTGAATTAGGTGACACAACTGCCACTGTTCCACTTATTGAATCTCTTAGAGAAGATAGAAACGTTGACGTTAGAGTTCGCGCTGCTCGTGCGTTAGGCAGACTCGGCGGCGAAATTGTTGTAGAACCTTTGGTAGAAGCTTTAAATGATGAAAACCCACAAGTTTGCATTACTGCAACTGATGCTTTAATTGAAATTGGTGATATTGCAACTGATTCTTTGATGGAAGTTTTATTCCATGAAAAAGTAAATGTAAGATGCGATGCTACAAGAGCTTTGGGTGAAATCGGTAATAAAAAATGCGTTGAGCTTGTAATTAAAATGTTAAAGGATGAATGGGTAAATGTTAGAATTTATGCTGTTACATCTCTTGGTAAATTAGGTGATACAAAAGCAGTTCCTGCGCTTATCGAAGTTATGAAAGATGAAAAAGAAAACGATTTAGTTCGTGCTGGCGCAGCTGCAGCTCTTGGTGTTTTAAGAGACACAAGAGCATTAATGCCACTTCGTGAACTTATTATTAAGGCTCAAGAATTGGGTGAGCTTGAAGATACAGCTCTTAAATCTTTCAAAAAAATCATGGCTGCAAATTGGGAAGCAATTCCTGGCGCAACACCTGTTAAAAAACCAGCCTTGATTTAATTCCGAATGTAATAACAACAAATATTTAAAAAGCTCCTTTAAACAGGAGCTTTTTGTTTATGTATTGTCGTCAAACACTATTTGTGAACTCATTACATCAAGCCTTGAGTTGAGTGATTGTATAAAGTGTGAATACCTTTCCATTCTGAGTTTAAGCCAAGAAAGCATTGACTCTGAACCCCTTATTTTTATTGTTCTCGTTTGGGAAAAACATCTTCTTTCAGTGTTGTATGTTTCTTGAAACAATGTTTGGCACTTGCAATTTAACTCCTCTATCATATCGTAAAGAGTTGTTAGCCAAGCATTTTCAACATTTAATTCGTCTATCTTGTATTCCAAATACATAACACACCTTTATTTAGTTATAGCAATACATTGTATATATTGAGTATATCATATATCAAATAAAATTCTAGTGTTGTAGTAGATTTTAATTTTAAAAAATATAGAGCGAATACTTGAAATCCGCTCTATATTTGAAATTTATTGTTAACTTTTGTTAAGTTATTCTTTGATATACTTAAGAAAGCCTTGATGTTTTGTCTCCCAGCTTTCTGTTTTAATTTTGTAATTATTGCCAACTTTTGTAATCACGTAAAAACAGTTTAAACCTTCTTTGTCTGCGTTCGCAAATCTTTGTGCTGTGATTTTATAATCGTTGCCAATTTTTGTGATTTTTCTGTTTTTAAATGCATTTCTGTATTTAATAGTTTTGGCTAAAAATGCACCTTTTTTAAGTTGCACAGTATATTCACTCATAGGAATTACAAGTAATGCTCTTGTGTTATCAGGCTTAATGACAATTCTTTCAATTCTTGTAGTTGGCATAAAATAATTTTCCATACTTTTGTCGTAATTATTTGATGCAGTTACAAAATTGTCAAAGAATTTCAAAACGGCATCACTTTCGCTTGATGCCATTGCACTTGCGGTGCACATTATAATGCTAAGTAATGCCGTTAAGAATATTTTTTTCATTAATTAGTTCCTTATTCGTCAATTGAAAAATCTGGAGTACCAAACATACCTTCAATTTCTTCTAAGATTGCAGAAGGTTTTCTGGCTTGATTTTTTTGTTGTTGACGACGTAATTCTTCTTGTTCTTTTTCTTCGCTAGCATTGATTAAGTGGTAATAACCAGTACCAGCTGGAATTAAACGACCGATAATTACGTTTTCTTTCAAGCCTCTGAGTTGGTCTTTTTTACCTTCCACAGCTGCTTCTGTCAAGATTCTTGTTGTTTCTTGGAATGAAGCTGCAGAGATGAAGCTTTCAGTGTTCAAACTTGCTTTTGTGATACCTAAAAGAAGTGGTTCATAAGTTGCAAATTGAGCATTTTCATTGCCTTTAATTGCTTCGTTTTGTGCTTCAACTTCTTTAAGGTCAACAAGTTCGCCTGGAAGTAATCTAGTTGAACCTGAGTCAACAACTTTAACTTTTTTAATCATTTGGCGAACAATTACTTCAACGTGTTTGTCAGCAATTTCAACGCCTTGTGAACGATATACTCTTTGTACTTCATCTACAAGGTATTGTTGAGCATATGCTGCACCTCTTAATCTGATAACATCGTGTGGGTTAAGTGGACCAGATGTTAAAGGTGTGCCTTTTGTAATTTTTTGTCCGTCTAGAACGATTATGCTTGATTCGATTGGGAACTTGATTTCTTGTCTTCCGTTTTCGTTTACAAGGTATAATGTTTTAACATCGTCTTCGTTTGTGATTTCAATTACGCCGTCTTCTTCAGCAACAATCGCGCAATCTTTTGGTTTTCTAGCTTCCAAAAGTTCTTCAACACGAGGCAAACCTTGAACGATGTCGCCCGTTTTTTGTTTTTCATAAACAAGTGTTGCAAGCAAATCGCCTCTTAAAATTAGTGCGCTGTTGTCAACCTGAAGCGAAGTACCTGCACTGATTAAGTGAGGTCTGCCCACTCTGATTGTAACTGAACTTGCACCAACTTTTGTAACCATACCTGAAATTGGGCTAATTTCACCTTTTGCAATTTCGTCATCAAGTTTAACTAGTTGGCCAACTTTTACAGTAGGTTTAGATTTAACTTCAATTACTTGTTCATTGTTTTCGCTAATTAAAAGCAATCTTCTTAAGTCTTTATCTTCGCTCTTAATGCTTGCCACTGCATTGTTTACAGATAACACTTGAGTTTTTGTAACTGGAGCTTTTGGCTCAATTACTTGACCGTCTTCAACAAGAAGTTCTGTTTGAGTTGAAGAGATTGTTTTTGAGTTATCATCATTTTCACGTCTTACAATCAATGTTTCGAGAACAACGATTTTTAAGCTGTTGTCTTTATCAAGTTCTACTAAACCTTTTAAGTGGCTTAAATAGCCGCTCATTGAAAGAACTAAGCTTGTACGAGTAAGAACTGCACCATCTAGGTTTCTAACTCTTGCACCATCTTTGAATTGCAATTGTGTGAGTGGAAGAATTTCGATTGATTCATCCGTTGTATTGAATTCGATTGAAACTTCTTTTGGTGCGATATTGAATGTTTGAACAGGTCTGATGAGCACTTGAATTTGTTGTTTGTCGATATTTTCTTCTTCCATTGAATCATCGTGCATATCTTCGTCTAAATCATCAATTTCAAGCTCAGAATCAGATTCAAGAATTGTAACTATAGAATCTTCTTCGGCTTTGATTTTGCCTGATACAACTGTACCTGCTTTAATTACTTCGTTTTCTTCAACTTCCAAGTCGTTAATACTGTCAAGAGTAATTAATTTACCAGGACGGATAACAACTTCGTGGATAATGTCGTTAAATTCTTTAATGTTTACGATACCTGATATGTGAGTGTAAAGGTCTTTCACAACTTCAGTACCTGCTTCAACATAAGTGCCTGATTCAACAATTTTTAATGAAGCGTCTTTTGAAATTTGATGAATTTCTTCTGGAATAAATACGATTTGACCAGATTTTGTGATTACTTGGTTTTCATCAACTTCAATGCCGTTGTAACGGATTTCGCCTGATGAAGTTACTTTGTATTCATCGTCAATAAGTTCAGCGATAATCATGCCATTTTCAACTGTTGTGTCAACAGGGCATTTAACGATATATTTTTCGTTTGATTTGTCAACATTCCAAATTTGTTCTTTTTTGGTTTGTTCAAATGTTGCATTTGACGGTTGAATTGAAGCAATAACGATAGTTAATTCTTTACCAGCAACAATTTTCTTGATTTTTTTGCCGTCAAATTTAACTTCTTCAACTTCTAAAGCATCGCCTACGCGAACTTCACCGCCGTGTTCAGATAAAATTAATGTTTCAGCAAGTTTTTCGCCTTTTTTAATTTTTTGACCATCTGAAACAAACACTTTTGAACCAATTGGTAATGTGTAAACATCGCCACCAAGAACCCAAACAACACCAGATTTGTTTGAAATTCTTGAAACGTTTCCTTGTCTATCTTTCTTCTCATCTGCAACGAAGTCTTGGAATAAAACTTCGCCAGAGATATCAGATGTAATATCTTTATAAGCACGTTCTGTTAAACGAGAACCATCGCCTGCGCCTGTTGGTTCGTATTCGCAAAGAACTTGACCTTTTTTAACTTCTTCACCATCTTTAATGAGAACTGTTGCGTTGATTGGCAAGTGAACTTTTTCGGATTTTCCTTTAGTGCCTTCGATTACGATGTCAGCTTCTTTGTTTAACAAGTTTACAACTTCACCGTGACGAGTACGGAATTCTCTTGAAATAATTTTGCCTTTAACAGTACCATCAATTGGAGAAAGCACTTCTTTTTTAGCACCAGCACCTTTGAATACACCACCCGTGTGGAATGTTCTCATTGTTAACTGTGTACCAGGTTCACCGATTGATTGAGCAGCGAT
>JAZNJP010000314.1:0-1835 GCA_045578125.1 Candidatus Gastranaerophilales bacterium
GGTATGATTACTAAGCTTTTAGCAATTGTTTATGATGACATTAAAATTCAAGAATTAGAACACGAACTCAAGCAAAGATATAACGGAACACTCGGTATTGTGCGCTCGAGCAAAATTTATCTTGAAATTACAAATCCTATGGCTTCAAAAGGTAATGCGCTTAAAAAGCTTATGGATATGTGGAATATAAGTGCTGATGAGGTTTTGGCTTCTGGAGATCAAGATAATGACATTGAGCTTCTTCGCGCAGCAGGTGTTCGCGTTGCGATGCAAAATGCAAGTAATGGGTTGAAAGATGTCGCAAACTATATTGCACCTGACGTACATGATGATGGTTGGGCAGAAGCGATTGAAAGGTTTGTTTTATGCGAATAGGGCAAGGTTTTGATATTCATAGGCTCAATAATGGCTTAGAACTTACAATTGGTGGAGTTAAAATCCCATATTCTAAAGGATTTGTGGCTCATTCTGATGGAGATGTGCTCTACCATGCTATAATTGATGCAATTTTTGGTTCATTGGCACTTGGAGATATTGGTTCTCATTTTCCTGATACTGATTCTAAACATAAAGATGTAAATTCTGAAATTCTTTTAAAAAATGCTTGTGAAATTCTTGCAAGCAATGGGTATAAAATTATAAATCTTGATTCTACAATAACTGCTCAAGAGCCGAAACTTCGCCCATATATTAACGAGATGAGAAATAATATTTCAAGAGTTATGGAATTAAGTATTGACCAAATATCAATAAAAGCAAAAACTAACGAAAGATTAGACTCTATTGGTGCGTGCGATGCAATCAGTGCAAATTGTATCATACTGGTTGATAAGATATAGCAATGAAGGCAATTGCTTTAAAATATCTTTCCTATAATTTTAAATTAGGAGATTTAAAATATGAAAAATAAATTATTAATATTATCAATTATTGCGCTACCACTTATTATTTACAGCATTTTAAATTATATCGATTCAAAAAACCAGTTCATAACATCAGATGATAATATTGTATACGCTAGCCCTGATTATATTGATAGAGTTACCATTTATAAATTCTATTCACCAATGTGCTCTGATTGCTTAAAGCAAGGTCGTGAAATGGAAAAAATAGATGATAAATATTCTAAGTACTATACAGTTGACGATATTAATGTTTCAGAGAAAAAGTATAAGGGTAAATTTACGCAAGAATTCATTGATAAATTCGATATTGTATCAGTTCCAACTTTAGTAATTGTAAATTCAGATGGCAAGATTCTTAGAAAATTTGTTGGTTTTGCTACAGTTGATAAAATCCATGAAGCTATTGAGGCTAATAAATGACAGATTTTTTCCTAGTTTTTTCGCAAAATTTTTCACAAGAAAGCATGAAGTTTATTATGTACCCAGCTTCATTTATTGGTGGAATTATAAGTTCAATTTCGCCCTGCACACTTGGAATTTTACCCTTAATCATTGCTTACGCTGGTCTTGATAAAAATGAAGGATATCTAAAGGTATTTTTTAAACTCTTGTCAATGATATTAGGTGTGGCAACAATTATGACTATAGCTGGCGTAATGTCTGCGCTTGGTGGCCGTGTTTTTATGGCTCTTGGCGGTAATTATTGGATAATTTTTATTGGTTCTTTATTTATAATTTTTGGACTCGCCTTGTTGGATATAATCCAGATTTCATACACAAATATAGTAAAGAAAATTCCTAAAGCTTTTAAACAACATGAATACATTTTTGCATTCATAATTGGAGTTATATTTGCTCTTGGTGCAACGCCTTGTGCAACGCCAATTCTTGCTGGAATATTAAGCTATGCTAGTAAGTCGGATCGTAGCC
>JAZNJP010000315.1:0-11979 GCA_045578125.1 Candidatus Gastranaerophilales bacterium
TGCTATTTTAATTGATGTTGATTCAAATATTGCAGAAAAATTGAAACAAGAAAGAATAGAATTTGCATATAACACACTCCATGGCAGATACGGCGAAGATGGTTGCATACAAGGTCTTTTAGAATTTATGGGAATCCCATACACAGGAAGTGGTGTGAAATCAAGCGCAATTTGTATGGATAAATGCGTCACAAAAGAAATTTTAGGTTCAGCTAGTTTGCCTATAATAAAATCAATTTGCGTAACAAACAAAGCCGACTTAAAACAAGCCAAAGAATTGAATTTTCCTTTGATGGTTAAACCTGCAAGCGAAGGCTCAAGCATTGGCATGAATAAAGTTGAAACATTTGAAGAACTTGAAAGCGCATTCGATATTGCAAAAATTTCAGATTCAAAAATTCTTCTTGAAGAATACTTACAAGGCGAAAGCGCAACAGTTGGTGTTTTAGAAGGGGCAGATGCCGAAGTTTTTGCAACTCCAATTCTTGGTTTTGAAACAAAAAATGAATGGTATGATTTTGAATCAAAATATACAGACGGTATGACAAAATTTATTCTTCCTGCAAATTTTAGTGAAGAATTGACTGATGAAATTAAAAAATTAGCAATTGAAGCACATAAAGCTTGCGAATGCTCAGGTGTTTCAAGAGTTGATTTTCTTGTTTATGATAATAAACCATATATTTTAGAAATTAACACAAACCCAGGAATGACTGATTTGAGCGACTTGCCTGCTCAAGCAGATTGCATGGGAATTGAATATGACGAACTTGTTGAGCTTGTTTTAAAAACTGCAAGTCTAAAAATGAAATAAAATGTCTGAAAATGAATTAAGCCAAACCTATTATAGAAGAAAACTCAACGCTAGCAAAATGCGACGCGCTATTCTTGCGCATAGAAAAAGAATAAATCAAATGAGATTTTTGGTTAAGTTATTAATTGCAGCTTTAATTTGCGCTTTTGGGCTTAAGGTTTTAAAAATGCGTTCTTGGTATATAAATCATCAAGATTTAAATGCTGCAAAGCCTTGGGTTTTAAAAATCGAAGGCAATGTTGTGACTCCAACATATAAAATTGTTGATATGATAAGGCAAACCGAGCTTCCTAATTTGCCACTTTATAGATTAGACACAAGAGAATTAGAACAAAATATTGAAAAGTTAGAAGCAATTGAAAATGTTTTTGTGCGCCGTTTTTGGTTTCCTTTTCCTGCGAGACTTCTTGTTGTTGTCCAAGAAAGAACCCCCCTTTTTGTAATTGCTCCAAATAATGAAACTCCTCCAATTTCTGCGGTTACTGATGACGGAGTCTTTATGGGTCGTGATTATATGCCAATTTCAACCCGATTTAAAACAACAAAGATTTTGAGCTATGGTACAAAAGGCGATGATTATGAGAATTGGGATAAAAATAGAGTTCAAGAATTACACAAACTCATAAAAACTGTTGAAACATACTCAAGAGAAAATGTTGTTTATCTTGACCTTAGAAATCCGCAAGACGTTTATATTATGTTAGATTCCGTGCTTGTTCGTGTTGGCGAAATTAATGACACTGTGTTGAAAAGAGCAAGAAGACTCTCAACAACTGTTCCACAAGCCAAAACATACGCAAGAAAAGTAAAATATATTGATATTCGCTGGGAAGATGCCCTTTATATGAAGCTTGCAGATCCATAATAGCGAAAGTGAATTAATAAAATAATTAAAGCGAGCCGACAGCATATTATATATTCCGACTCATTATATACCTCGGGACCCGAGAAAGTTAGTCGGTTGCTATCGGCTCACATTTTTATTATAGAAATATTTTATGCTTATTTCATTGCATAAATTACTTAAATAATTGGCACTATTTTATTTTGTATTTTGTTCGTTAAAAGCATAAAATTATTTTTGGAAAACAGGCGGAGTTTGCACATATAATGGCTTTGTTGAAGTATATGAAAAATCTCCTCCGTTTTCAAATTTTTTAAGTGCAAGGCGGGCTAAAATTTCGCCAATTGGAAAATCTGTAGTTTCATAATTTATTGTTTCAATTTCATTTTCTTTGAAGTAATTAAAGCAATTTGTATCGCATATAATTTCCATGTTGCAATTTTTTGCAAGCTCTACTGCTTCGCTTTTTAAAATAAGTTTTGGTTCAGTTTCTGTTTTTGGGTTGAAATAAATATAATTTCCTCTTCTGGCGTCTTCAAATACTGTGCAAAGTTTATTTTCAAACGCACAAGATAAAATCTCAACAGCGCTAATAGGAACAAGTGGTAAATTGGTTTCTGATGCTAAAGTTTTTGCAATGCAAAGGCCTGTTCTAATTCCAGTAAAGCTTGCAGGGCCTATGTCTGTGCCAATAAAATCAAGTTCTTTGAAATCAAGCGCGTTTTCTTGCATGATGTTTTGAATTTGTGCAACTAGATATACGCTATGATAGTTTTTTTCATCGCTTTCAATAGTTTTGCTAACGACATCTTCGCCTTTAACAAGCGTTATATAGCTTTTATTTAATACGCAATCAAAAACCAAATAATTCATTAATTGCACTCCATAAGTTCTTTGAATTTTGCAAGTTTGCTTTCGTTTTTTGCACCACGAGCCTTGAAGGTAAATTTTCTTGAGTTTTCGCTTATATCAAAATTATATTCAATTACAACATCAATTCTATCAAGCGGAAGTTCGTATTCTCCAAAATTTGCCCATTCAACAAGAGTTATAACTTTTTCTTTAGAATATTCGATAAGTTCAGGTAAAATTGAATTTAGCCCTGTTTCTTCAAGCCTATACAGGTCAAAATGGAACACTGGAAGGTGTTTTCCTTTATATTCATTTAAAATTACAAAGCTTGGGCTTGTAACTTTTTGCCCTACTCCAATTTTTTTAAGTAATACTTTGCAAAATGCGGTTTTGCCAACCCCGATATCACCATAAAGACACAAAAAACAACCTTCGTCTTTAATTGCAGAAGCAAAATAATCTGCCAAAAGTGCTGTATCTTCTAAATTTTTTGCAATAAATTCCATAAGTGAATAATATCACAAAATTATTTTGCGAGATATTCTAAATATTTTTCAAGTGCCATATAGCCGTCTGCAAGCTCGCCTTGAGGGAAATAATTGCAAGCTTTTAAATATTTTAATTCTTTAACTCTAATTTCAAAAAGCTTATCGGCATAATCAGTAAGCAAGGGTTCTTTTGAATTTGCCCAATTTTTTATAAGCTCAAGTTCTTGATTCATTTGGCGAACAGTTAGATTTTCAAGTGGTTGAAGATTTCTTTTTTTTAAAATCGCCATTTCATAGTTTGTGATTTTAGCGGCAACTGCCGAAAAGCCGAAGATTTTTTTCATAACAGTATAGTTAATTGCAAGTTGTTTGTGTTTTTCTGGAACATGAACTTTTGCAATTAAACTTGCCATACTCAAAGTGTCGTAATAATTAGGGTCGGCACTTCTTCTGTTTAGTGTTTTCATCATTTCTTCAAATTTAGTAATTTTCTCTTCCCCAACCAATCTATAAAAAAATCATACTATGACATAAAGGATTTGTCAGCAAATGTTTCTTATTGTAAAATTAATTTATATGGAGAATTTAAGAGGAGAAAAATGGAAAGAACGTTTATTGCAGTAAAACCAGATGGAGTAAAAAGAGGAATCGTTGGCGAAGTTATTAAAAGATTTGAGCAAAAAACATATAAGCTTGTTGCAATGAAATTAATGCAAGTAACACCAGAGCTTGCATCTAAACACTACGCTGAACATGTAGGCAAACCTTTTTACGATGGTTTAATTAAATATATTACATCAGCCCCAATTGTTGCTATGGTTTGGGAAGGTGTTGATGTGGTTGAAGGTGCTCGCCATATTATGGGCGCAACAAAACCAAACACAGCAGATGTAGGTTCGATCAGAGCAGATTTTGGCCAAGTTATGAATATAAATATTGTTCATGGTTCAGATTCTGTTTCAAGCGCGGAACGTGAAATTGCTTTGTTCTTCAATGAAAACGAATTTTGCGATAACTATAAATCAATATACGAAGTTTTATGTGAAGGTTAATTTTGGAACATTTTAGCTTTAAATTATTAAAAACTTCAAAAAAATCAAGAGCGCGCAGAGGCACTTTCAAAACTCCGCATGGGGTTATTGAAACACCAATTTTTATGCCTGTTGGCACAAATTCTGCGGTTAAAACTTTAACCAAAGAGCAAATTGAGGCAACTGGTGCGCAAATTATTCTTGCAAATTCTTATCATCTTTACCTAAAACCTGGATGCGAATTAATCAAAAAAGCAGGTGGTATTCATAATTTTATGAATTTTCATCGCCCAATGCTTACGGATTCAGGCGGTTTTCAAGTGTTTTCACTTGCAAAATTGAGAAAAATTCAAGAAGATGGCGTTCATTTTCAAGACCCTAAAAATGGCAAAAAACACTTCATTTCGCCTGAAGTTTCAATGCAAATTCAGCAAGATATAGGGGCAGATATTGCGATGGCATTTGATGTTTGTGCGCCATACCCATGCGAAAGAAAAGAAGCAGTGAGTGCTATGGAGCGCACACATAGGTGGTTAGAAAGATGTTTTCAAGCTCACACTCGAGAAGACCAAGCGCTTTTTCCAATTGTTCAAGGTGCGTTTTTTGAAGATTTAAGAATTGAAAGTGCTAAAGTGATTTCAACATTTGACGCAGTGGGTTATGCAATTGGTGGCGTTAGCGTTGGCGAACCTGAAGATGTGAAACATCATTTTGTTGAGCTTGTTGCACCACTTTTGCCTGAAAATAAACCAAGATATTTAATGGGCGTGGGTACGCCTTGCGACCTTGTTGAGGGCGTTTTAAGGGGTGTTGATATGTTTGACTGCGTTCTTCCAACAAGAAATGCGCGCCATGGCACATTCTTCACTCAAGATGGCAATAAAATCATCAAAAATAAATGTTTTGAAGAAGATTTTACACCGCTTGACCCCACTTGCGATTGCCCAACCTGCAAAAACCATACAAAAGCATATATTAGGCATTTATATAGGGCGCAAGAATCAACTGCGGCAACTCTTATGAGCATTCACAATATTCATTTCTTACTTAATTTGATGAAAGACATTAGAGCGCACATTGAAAACGATACTTTTGAAGAATTTGCGGTTGAATATTTAGCAAAACAAAGAGGGGGAAAGAAATAGATGTTAGTTTTGGTGACAGGTGGTGCTGGTATGCTTGCGGGAGATTTGATTCCTGCACTTGAAGATGAAGGTTATGATGTCCACCCTTGTGATATTCAAGATTTTAACTTGTGCGACCAAAAAGCAACACATGACTACATTTCGAATGTGAAGCCTGATTTAATTATCCATGCTGCAGCGTACACTAATGTTGAGCAAGCGGAGGTGGAGCCGGAGCTTGCGATGAATGTGAATGGGCTTGGCACAAAATATGTTGCGCAAGTGGCAGCTGAGCTTGATGTTCCTATTGTCTATGTTTCAACAGATTATGTTTTTGATGGCGAAAAGAAAACTCAATATGTGCCGGAAGATACAACAAACCCTTTAAGTGTTTATGGAAAATCTAAGCTTGCTGGCGAAAATTATATTCGAGAAATTTGTGAAAAATATTATATTACCCGCACAAGCTGGCTATATGGAACGCATGGCAAAAATTTTGTAAAAACCATGCTCGCGCATAAAGACGATGAACAAATTAAAGTTGTGAATGACCAAGTTGGCTCTCCAACTTGGACTGTTGAGCTTGTTGATGGCATTATCAAGGTTTTAGATATGCCATATGGAACATATCACATTTCAGGAAGCGGAAAATGCAGTTGGTATGAGTTCGCTTGTGAAATTTTTGCGAATGCTGGTGCAGGTGTTAAAGTTCTTCCTTGCGATAGTAATGAATTCCCACAAAAGGCAAAAAGACCGGCTTTTAGCTCAATGAAGCCAACAATCAAAACGAAGAATTGGAAAGAAGCTTTGAAAAATTATATGTTTATTTCAGAGCTTGAAGTTGACTAATTTTATTTTTTTGATTAAAATTAACTTATCCTTCGGAGGAGTGCCGGAGCGGTTGATCGGAGCGGTCTTGAAAACCGTCGTGCATGCGAGTGTACCGTGGGTTCGAATCCCACCTCCTCCTTTTTTAAGTCTCTAACAAGAGACAAAGAAAAAATAAAAAACCTAAAAACGCCCGACAATGGGCGTTTTTGTTATCTAAAAATATTTTGAGACTAATTTTTTAGCACTTTTTCTTAAGTTTTTATGCAAATTCTGGGGCAAATTCTCTGTTTGGAATTTTGATGGTGCACAAAATTATTTTAATTCTAATTTTTTAATATAATTATCTAACGCAAGCTTATCAATAATTGATTTCACATATTTATCTATGGTTTTATTATTCGAATAGTCAGCACTTGCAACTATATTAACTCTGTCTTCCTCTATTAATTTTAGTGCTTTATCTTTTTTGCCTTTTTTAGAAGAATTATATACTGCAATAGAATGACCACCATTAACCTTAACCATCTTCATTGCCGGAATATCTGTTTCTCCGTCACCTATAAAAATCATATTTGAAAACGGTACGGCCCTATCTTCCTGCTTAACGTAAGCATTTATAGTTTTATTATCATTTATATCACAACAGCCTTTGTTTATTCTGAATAAATATTGTGTCTTGGAAGTGTAGTTAACAACATTTGCCGGCCATACAGGAACACCATTTGCATCGTACATATATGCAGACGCAAAAATATACTCAAAATTTTTGCCAATAGAAGTGCATTCAATAATTTCTTTCAAACCAGACGAAATAATGTAATGTTTTACTTCAACCCCGTGTTCACGGCCGTATTTGTTAATTCTGCCAAACCAAGATTCCACCCCCTTGTATAATTTGACGCTTTTCCCGTACTCGCAAAATGCCTTTTTGTTAAAAGGAACATTTTTATTGCTTGCCTCTTCAATCATTAATTTCATATATGCTAAATTTAAATCCGCAAAATTATCACTTGCAGATTTATTTGATTTTACCCAGAATTTCTTCGGGGTAGTTTGTAATTTTTCCATGAAACCATACTCCTGCATATTTCCAGGAGATAAAGTGCCATCAAAATCATAGCAAATTGCCATCGATATTAATTTTTTAGTCATATTAGTCCTTGTTATTCATCAAATCGTATTTCTTGCTCTGCTATATTATGGATGTCAATCCTGTTCTTAATATCAATCTTATTAACAAACCATTCATTTAGCAGGCAATTTCTGATAAAATCATCTATTCTGTTCACCCCACCCATCTCTTTAAGTGTTATTACAATACTGAATTTTAAGTTCTTGCCATCTTTTGAATTTAATCGATTTTTTGTTTTCAAGCTAACACCCCATAAACCCTTGGAAGTATATGCATCTCTAGGTATGCTCCTGGATTTTATAATTTCCCTAATATGCTTGACATTATCCCATTTACGATATTTTATTCTTGCATCTTCTTCTCTTGTATAATGTCCTTTTCTATCTTGATAATTATTATTAATTGGTACTATACCTGTCTCTTTAATTCTACCAAATTGAATATCTAATTCAGTATTGGTATAATCAACCCCCTGACTTCTGCTGCAACGTGGGAAATAACATAGCGTAGCCTTTGCTATAAAAGGATGCTTACCTTGATGCACTGGAACTGGAATGCGATAATTATAGGTATCATATTCCTCGGATACACCAGAAATTATAAATTGGATTTCATCATTTTGAGAATTCACAATATTTTCAATTCTTTTAGGAACAATACCGTACCCCACTTGACAAGGATCCAATTCTTGTTTTTTCCAAGTTGTGGCTGAATGTATCAGTAATGCCTTTGCTTCTTCACGAGTTAGTCCTAGTATGGAAATTAAATAACACATTTTTCTGGCAATCCAAGGAGCTGCAAAAGAAGTACCTTGTACATATTCAATTCCTCTGTTCGTACAAACTTTTATTTTACTACTACTGTCGCCTCCATAATATGCAATATCAGGTTTTATAAAAAATGACAACACTGGGCCTGTTCTAGTATATGACGCTGGTTCATCATTACTAGTCACAGAATTAACAACTATTGAATTTATCGAATCTGCAGGAGAACCAATTGCTTTATTTCTTTCTTCTTGCGACTTATTTGTACCTGCAATAATAAACACAACATCATACTTGCATTGGATTTTATCTAAAATTGCTGCTTCCGGAGAAATAAAATTAGGATTTATTTCAAATTTTGAACCTAGTGATAAATTCCAGACTTTAATATCAGGATTAGACACAACAAGACTTTCTATATTTTTCAATATACTAAAAGAACTAAATCTATCACCGGCAGCTACTGTATAGTGTTTGACTTTAAATCTACCGCATCCATCATCTAATTCTGGATTCAAAGTAGGTCCATCCACTATAAGCGAGGTTACTGCTGTTCCGTGCAAATAATCACTTTCGGTCAAAACTATTTCCTTAGATAGTAAATTTGCAGATTTTACCCAATTGGAAAAATAAACATTGTCAGAAAAACCAGTATCAATAACACCTATTGTTGGTTCGTTCTTTGGTATTGGCACATCCAAATTATTGCTATTGACAAAATAAAAATCAGATTTATCAAGCAACGATATATCGGTCACAGCCATAGAAATCAAGTAGGGGGCTTTAATTTTGAGGATGTTTAATTCATCCGGAAATAAATATAGTGTGGTGTTATCAATGATTCTATTGTTATCAACCCTTATGCCTAATTTATTCATCAATGATGCTGTATCTTCTGATGTTTTGTAAATTGTAATAATTGAATCTGTTTTTAATTCCTCAACATCGTTATCAACATCAAACCTTTCGACATAGTATGCGTCTACAATAATCTTCAGAAAAATAGTTTTGAATTTTTGAGGACAATTTACCACAATTTTTTCTTGTTGGTTCTTTGAATTAATTTTTTTTATTATTTCATATGTTACAACTCCGTCAAATTGTTGATCCATTATTGAAATTGTGGTTTCAAGATTTTCTTTTGCTTGCATTAATTCTTCAAAAGAAACAAAGTGGGTTATCACGTGCTTTGGAGATTTCTTATCATAAAACTTTGCTCCAACAATACTGTCATTTGATAACAACCCTTGAACTCTATTGGTTTTTGCAGCAATTTTATTATAATAAACACTAACAAGTGCTCCTGATAAAATTTTTTCTTTGCTCCAAAAAACACACAAATTACTTAAATCATTCAAGAGTTGTTTAAGTTTTTTAGAATCAATTGCTTTTCCCGCTGGTAAATTCGGAGAACCTCCGCCACCAGCATTCTTGCGTTGTTCAAATGAGCCTTTTAATTGAAGAGTATTATTCATATTGAAGCATTTCCTTAATTTTTCTTGAAACCTGGCTTTTTGATACTCCAGTTAGGATTTCAATTTCCCGCACCGTAAATCCTTTTTTCTGAATATCTTGCAAATTATTCTCGTTATCATTTGACAAAGAATTATATATTCTTTTTAAGTAATCAAGTTCACTATTGGAATCACTGAATGCCAATGATGTTTTTATGATATTTTTTAATTCACCAGGATAAGGTAAGCTTTCATTATTATTTAATATTTTTTTAAATAACGACATTTTGCGTCCAGCAAATTTAAACTTCACAAGAAATCGATTGAGCATTATTTCAGCAATTTCAATCAAATCATCTTTTTCATATTTGCTAAAATCTACAACAGAATCGAATCGTCTAATTAATGCTTTATCGAAAGATTTATATAAATTTGTTGTAGCAATTAATACGGTATTATCATTTAATCCATCTAAACCTTTTAATACTGAGGAAGTTGCTCTTCCCATTTCTCTTAAATCATTGGAATTTATACGATCTATAGCAATAGCATCAATTTCATCAAAAAGAATAATGAGCTTTTGTGGTTGCTGAAATTTTTTTATTTCATTAAATAATTCGGCAATATTTTTTGAGGTTTGCCCTAATTTGCTATCTATCAATGTATCAAAATCTACAATAAACAATTCTCTATCTAATATTCTTGCTATTTGTTTAGCTGTCTCAGTTTTTCCAGTTCCTGGTGGTCCTTCAAATAAAAACTTGTTTACTCCTACGTTATGCCCAATCGCATTAATAATCCCAAGCACACTATCTTTTATACAAACTGGCAAAGGTATTGGTTCATTACCAATATCGACTCTTTTTAAAAATCTACAATTTTCTTGTTGAAATTGTGGACAAAAAGTATTGGCATCAGACAATAATGACATAATATATTGCGATAGAGTAAAATCGTTTTCCGTGTCAAAGTCTTTAGCAATAAGATACGCTTCTTGTCTGAATGCTTCTTCATTTTTTTCTGTATGATATTTTATTAAATTAATAACATTTTTTTTCTTCATATTTACCTCAAGTGTAATTTTATATTATATGGGACAAAAAGTCAATATTTGGGACAAAATATTATTTTTTAAATGTTGCTAATTGATACGTTATGAGAGTAATCGCTTGATATTATTGGATAATAGAGCAATACTTGACATAGGATGTTAAACTGGGAAAGATTTGTGCACTTCGGGTTCGAATTCCATGATATCCTTTTTTAAGTCTCAGACCTGAGACAAAGAAAAAATAAAAAAACCTAAAAACGCCCGACAATGGGCGTGTTTGTTATATAAAAATATTTTGAGACTAATTTTTTAGCACTTTTTCTTGAGTTTTTATGCAAATTCTGGGGCAAATTCTCTGTTTGGAATTTTGATGGTGCACATTATAAATAGACAGTTAAAATTCAAATATCTATCAACTAACTTAAATTTTTCATTGTTTTTTTTGCGTTATATTCTTTATAATATTGAGCTTTACAAAACTTTTTGTCCCATATTTATGATACAATTTACCTTATTAAAAGTGTTTTAATAGTGAGGTGAGTATGGCGGAGAAAAATAACGCAAATATCGGGTTTGAAGAGCAATTATGGAAAGCGGCTTGTGTTCTTTGGGGGCATATTCCGGCTGCAGAATATAGAAAAGTAATTGTTGGCTTAATTTTCTTGCGTTATATCTCAAGCGTTTTTGATAAAAAATACCAAGAACTTCTTGCAGAAGGTGATGGATTTGAAAATGACAAAGATGAATATTTATCAGAAAATATTTTCTTTGTGCCGGAAGAAGCTCGTTGGTCAAAAATTTCAGAATCTGCACACACACCTGAAATTGGTAAAATTATTGACGAAGCGATGCTTGCAATTGAAAGAGAAAACAAATCTCTAAAAGGCGTTCTTCCTAAAAACTATGGCTCACCTGATTTAGACAAAAGAGTTTTGGGTGAAGTTGTTGACTTGTTTACAAACAATATCAAAATGGACGATACCGAAGAGAGTAAGGATTTACTAGGTAGAACTTACGAGTATTGTATTGCGCAGTTTGCTGCTTATGAAGGCACAAAAGGCGGTGAATTCTATACGCCATCAAGCATTGTAAAAACTCTTGTTGAAATTTTAAAACCTTTTGAAAACTGCCGAGTTTATGACCCTTGCTGTGGATCAGGCGGTATGTTTGTTCAATCGGTTGAGTTTTTAAAAGCTCATAGTGGAAATAGGGATAGAATTTCTGTTTATGGACAAGAATCAAACTCTGATACTTGGAAGATGGCTAAGATGAATATGGCAATTCGTGGAATTGATGCGGATTTTGGACCATCTCACGCTGATACATTTTTTAACGATGTTCACCCAACATTAAAAGCTGATTTTATTATGGCAAACCCACCTTTCAACCTTTCCCCTTGGGGAGCAGATAAACTTATTGATGATGTTAGGTGGCAATATGGTATGCCTCCCGCAGGCAACGCCAACTTTGCGTGGCTGCAGCACATGATCCACCATCTGGCTCCAAACGGAAAGATCGGCATGGTGCTGGCAAACGGCTCCCTGTCCTCCCAGTCCGGCGGTGAAGGTGAGATTCGCAAGAATATCATCCT
>JAZNJP010000316.1:0-2257 GCA_045578125.1 Candidatus Gastranaerophilales bacterium
ATTATAAAATAATTGCGGCAAGTGATTATAAAAATAGAATTGAAGAAATTTTAAAAGAGTATGAAATACCAGCAGATAAAGTTGATATAACAAATAATATTGTGCTTGCTGGTAGCATAATTGAAGATTGCAAATTGGTTGTAATAACAGACAAGGAATTCTTCAATAAACGCTCAAAAGATATTACAGGGGTAAGGTATAACTATCGACGTGAAAATCTTGATTTTATTGAAACATTAAACGATATTAAAGAAGGCGACTATATTGTGCACATGGTGCATGGGATTGGTATATTCAAAGGACTTTCAAAACAAGTTATTGATAGTGAAGAAAAAGATTATTTAACCTTAGAGTATGCAAAAGGGGATAAACTGCATATTCCAGCAGAACAGATAAATATGCTTTGTCGTTATCGTGGTTCTGGTAGCGTTCTTCCACAGTTATCCAAAATGGGTGGTAATGATTGGAACAATACAAAAACAAAAGTTAAAAAAGCTGTTGAAGATGTGGCTAACGATTTAATTAATTTGTATGCACTTCGCAAATTATCTCAAGGTTTTGCATTTGAACCAGATAGTGTTTGGCAATATGAAATGGAGGATTCTTTTGGTTATACAGAAACTCCAGACCAGATGAAAGCTATTGCGCAAACAAAAGAAGATATGGAATCTGATAAGCCAATGGATAGACTTATTTGCGGTGATGTTGGTTTTGGTAAAACAGAAGTTGCTATAAGAGCTATTTTTAAAGCCGTAATGTCATCAAAGCAAGCTGCAATTGTTGTTCCTACAACGATTTTAGCTATGCAACATTATCAAACAATCGCTGAGCGTTTTAAACCATATCCTGTTAAGGTAGAACTCTTATCTCGTTTTAAAAGTGCAAAAGAGCAAAAAGAAGTTATTAAAAAATTAATTTTAGGCGAAGTTGATGTTGTTGTCGGCACGCATAGATTGCTTCAAGATGATATCCAATTCAAAGATTTAGGACTTCTTGTAATAGATGAAGAACATAAGTTTGGTGTTGCGCATAAGGAAAAACTAAAAAGATTGAAGAAAAATATTGATATTCTTACAATGTCTGCAACCCCAATTCCAAGAACTTTATATATGTCACTATCAGGCATAAAAGATATGAGTATTATTAATACTCCGCCAACAAACAGGTTGCCTGTTAAGACTTTCGTTTCAGAGTTTAAAGAACAGATTGTTAAAAATGCAATTAACTATGAAATTGAACGTGAAGGGCAAGTATTTTATTTGTATAACCGTGTTGAAAGCATTTATGAATTCGCTGAGCAGTTAAAAGCACTACTACCAAATATTCGCTTGGCAGTTGCGCACGGACAAATGGATAAAAATATGCTTGAGCGTATTATGACAGATTTCTTGAACAAAGAATATGACGTTCTTTTATGCACGACAATTATAGAATCTGGGTTAGATATTCCAAATGCAAACACAATGATTATCCATGACGCTGAACGCTTTGGGTTGGCTCAACTTTACCAAATTCGTGGACGTGTTGGAAGAACAGATAGACAAGCTTTTTGTTATTGCCTATATAAAAATTCAAAAGGATTAACTGCTGACGCTATAAAACGTTTGCAATATATAAAAGAGTTTACAACTCTTGGTAGTGGCTATCAAATAGCTATGCGAGATATTGAAATTCGTGGAGTTGGTAATGTTCTTGGAACAAAACAACACGGGCAAATGGTGAATGTTGGTTTTGATACTTATTGCCAATTGTTAGAAGAAGCAGTTGCAGAAATTCAAGAAGGAAAAGTGGTTGAATATAAGCCTGCTATCGTTGATATTAATGTAACAGCTTATATCCCAGATGAGTGGGTTGGTTCAAAAGAACAAAAAATGATTGAATATAAACGCCTAGCGGATGTTAAATCTGTTGCTGAACTTGAAATAATACAAGCAGAATGGAAAGATAGATTTTCAAAAATGTCTGAACCTGTTGAGAACTTGATTAAACTTGTAAATTTAAGGTTATTAGCTACCCAAGCGGGCATTACTCTTATTAGAGAGGTGGATAATTCTATTAGAATTTACACGAACTTATCTAAGGGAGAATGGAATATAATTAGTACGAAAGTGGACAAAAATATTACGAAATATATTAAATATACAATGGCTCCAAATACTTGCACTGACGGCATTGGCATACTTTTGTTAAATAGAGCTTATTTAAATTTCGAAGAATTGTTTAACATACTGGCTAATTTGTTTTATCATATATTAAA
>JAZNJP010000317.1:0-1871 GCA_045578125.1 Candidatus Gastranaerophilales bacterium
CATTTCTTTACAATTAACCAAAATTAAGTTTTTAAGCTAATATATCTCTATGGCATCATATTCTGGAAAATACGATAAACACTCACTTGAAGCACTTAAAGAGAAATTTAAACAAGCAGGTGCAAAATTCACACAACCTCAATACAGCGAATTTCAAGCTCGCTTAGATGGAATCGTTGCCACATTTTACACAAGCGGGAAACTATTAGTTCAAGGGGGCAATATTGAAAACTTTTTAACCGAGTTTTTGAATATAAAATCAACACAAGTAAATGCCCTTCAAACAAGCTTATCGCTCAATCTTGAAGAAAGACCTTATCCACATATTGGCGTTGATGAAAGCGGAAAAGGCGATTTTTTTGGCCCACTTTGCGTTGCGGGCGTTTTGCTTGATGAAAAACAAGCTAAATATTTAAAAGAATTAGGAATTAAAGACTCAAAAAAACTTGATGATAAAAAAATCTTAACGCTTGCCCAAGAAATTAAAAAAAATAGCACATATAACACAATTCACATCACCCCAAAAAAATATAATGAACTTTACGACAAATTTAAAAATTTAAACAAAATGCTTGCTTGGGGGCACTCAACTGTAATTGAAAATGTACTCGCTCAAAAAAATGCTGATTTTGCAATTTGCGATAAATTTGGCGACGAGAAGTTTATTCTCTCAATGCTTAAAGAAAAAGGGCGTCAAATTCAAATAATTCAAGAAACAAAAGCAGAAGCAGACACCGCAGTTGCCGCAGCTTCCATTCTTGCTCGCGCTGAATATGTAAATCAAATGGGCAAATTATGTTCATACTATGAAATGAATTTTCCAAAAGGCGCTTCAGATAAAGTTATTCAAGCAGGGCACGAATTTGTTTCAAAATTCGGAATACAAGAAATGCGCTCTGTTTGCAAAGCGCATTTCAAAACATATCAAGAATTTATTTAATTCCTATTTTTCAAACCCGCCAACTTCTTCCATTTCAGCAAGCAATGCTTTTTGAAGATTAGCAGTAACTGTATCGTCAGCTGAGTCAATCGTTAATCTTACAATTGGTTCTGTGCCTGATTTTCTAATCAAAACAGCGGTTCCATTTTCAAGATATAATTTTGTACCGTCGCCTTGTTTTTTATATTCTTTAATGTGCTCTGTAGCAGCCTTGGTTTTTTCAAAGTCAATCTTATAACCTGCCACATTATCCACTTCTCCTGTTAAATATTTATCAAAATGTTTAACGCCAGCATCTTTTGCTTCTTCGTTTGCAAAACCAATTTTCTTCGCAACTGAAGTATAGCCTGTGCCTGCCTTTTCTTTTAATTCAGCCAAAATTTGACCCAAAGGCTTACCTTCTGCTGCAATTAATTCAAGAATTTTTGAAATTGCAACAAAGCCGTCTTTTTCTGGAATATGGTTTCTAATTGTAAGCCCACCAGATTCTTCGCCAGCAACAATTACTTCATGCTCCGTACCTTCAAGCTCAACCATTTTATCCCCTAGATATTTAAATCCAACAGGAGTTTCTTCAACTCTAATGTCATATTTTTCAGGGTCTAATTTATTGAAGTAATCCGCAAGAACATCAATTCTTTTGCTTGTTGCACAGTTTCTAATAATTGTACCTTTGTTCATGCCTTCATTTTTAATCATATGATAAGCAACAAGCATAATTACATCGTTAGAATTGATGTAATTACCATTTTCATCAACAAGCCCAAATCTATCTGAATCACCATCAGTTGCAAGGCCAACTTTTAATTTTGCATCTGATTTTTTAACTTCTTCAGAAAGATTTGCAAGGTTTTTAGCATTAGGTTCAGGTCCTTCAACATGTGAATCTAAAATTCTTTCAAAAGTAACACCGTGCTCTTCCATCATTCTT
>JAZNJP010000318.1:0-2039 GCA_045578125.1 Candidatus Gastranaerophilales bacterium
AGCAAAAGCTGCACGCTCAAAAGATAAGTCATCTGGAATTTTTATTAAATTCTTTTCAACAATTCTTCTTGGAATAACTATATATTGAGCATAAGCGCCATTTAACAAATCTAAATTTTCACAAAGATTTTCTTCACCGTGCCTGCAATAAAAACATTCTCCACAAGGCGCAGAATTAGCCGCAACAACCCTATCGCCTATTTCGAAATTCTGAACAGATTCATCTTTTTCAGCAATAACACCTGCAAATTCGTGCCCAAAACCTGATGGCGTTTTTTTAATAAGAACTGGGTGACCACGGCGAAGAGTTTTAACATCTGTTCCGCAAGTAAGCGCTGCTTCAACTTTCACAAGTACTTCGCCTTCTTGAAGTGCAGGTATAGGAATTTCTTCCCACCTGATATCTTGAGGTTTATAGTATCTTATTGCTTTCATTTTATTCATAATTCAATATATGCCTTATAAATTTTGCCACTAATTGTGTCTTCAAGAGCACAAGCAATATCTTCAAATTTATATGTTGTTGAGATATTATCAAGATTTATTTTACCCTGCGTTATCATTTTATAAGAAGTTTTTAAATTGTCAACAGAGGGCGAATAGCTTGCAATGACAGATAATTCACGGTAATAAATATCGTTATTTGTGTAACCAAAATCACCTTTAACAGATGAAAACACGATAATTTTCCCGCCATCTCGAACATATTTAAGCGCAGTTGGAATTGCATGGTGTGAACCAGATGTCATAAATATTGCATCATATTTAATATTTTCATCAAATTTAATATTGTAATTTAGCGCCTGCTCTTGTCTTGAACTATCTATATCAAAACCATAAGAATTATAACCAAAGTTTTTTGAAGCTTGTGCCATTAAAAGTCCAATCGAGCCGAGCCCCAAGGTTAAAGTATTTGCGCCTTTAATCAAATCAGCTCTTTCAACTGCTCGAATGCAACATGCAAGAGGTTCAACAAACGCTATATGGTCATATTTAAAGCCTTTTGGAACAATAAAAGTTGTGTGCCCAAGGTGCCCTTCGCTTGCGTATAAATATTCTGAAAACCCGCAAGGAAAAAGGTTTGTTGATTTAAAAAACCTGCACATAGAATAGCTTTTCTTTGCGCAATATTCACAAGTGCCACAAGGATAATGATGAGAAATTACAACAATATCACCTTTTTTGAAATCAGTTTTAGTGTTAATTTCAACAATTTCACCAACAACTTCGTGCCCTAAAATTGCGCTATCATCTTTTTCTCTAATTTTTACAATATCAGAGCCACATAAGCCACAACCAATAACTTTAATTATTGCACCCAAGCCTTCCAAAACAGGTTTTTGCGCATTTATAATTTCTAAATTTCCATTTATTAGTTTCAAACTTTTCATAATTGGATTATACTACAAGAATGCAGGAAGATAAGCAAATTAAAAAATGCACAAGATGCGGGCTATGTGCCTCAGTGTGCCCTTTGTATGAAGTGAAACCGAGCGAAAAAACAATCGCAAGGGGAAAATTGCTCCAGCTTTTAGGTGTCTTAAAAGGGGATTTAATCTTAAACAAAAAAATTAGAAATAATCTAAATTTCTGCCTTAATTGCTCTAAATGCACCCAAAATTGCCCATCGGAAATTAACACAATCGAACTTTTTGCAAGCATTAAACACAAAAACTTAACACTCATAGAAAAAATATTAAACAGCAAATTTATCTTTAAATTAAAACTTTTGCCAATTAAATTCATTTTCCCGCCAAGTAAGAAACTCTCCCTTAAAAAAGGTGAAATATATTTCAAAGGCTGCGTTCCAAGTTACTCAAATTCTGGGGATAATGTTTGCTGCGGTTTACCCTATAAAGCCTCAGGGAATATTGAAGCAGCAAATAAAATGGCAGAAAAAAATATAAGCATTATAGAAAATCCACAAGTTAAAAAAGTTTATTTTGATTGCGCAAGCTGTTTGCAAACTGTTGCAAATTATCCTTTCAAAGACCCCGAGACAATTGAAAAACTTGTGCTTCTTGAGCCTTTACACTTGC
>JAZNJP010000319.1:0-6111 GCA_045578125.1 Candidatus Gastranaerophilales bacterium
GTTGTCTTACCAGTTTGTCTTCCTAAGCCCGCTTGGCCTCCGACTTCTTGGATTCCATTGCCTCCGCGTGACATCGATAAGCCGTTCTTGATGCCTGTTGAAGACGTGTTCTCAATCACTGGTCGTGGTACAGTTGCTACTGGTAGAATCGAACGTGGTAGAGTTAAAGTTGGTGAAGAAATCGAAATCGTTGGTTTTACTGAAACCAACAAAACAACTGTTACAGGTGTTGAAATGTTCAGAAAACTTCTCGATGAAGGTCTTGCAGGCGACAACATCGGTGCTTTACTCCGTGGTATTGACAAAACTGAAATCCAACGTGGTCAAGTACTTGCAAAACCTGGTTCAATCAAACCACACACTCACTTCACAGCGAATGTTTACGTATTGAAAAAAGAAGAAGGCGGACGTCACACTCCATTCTTCCCAGGCTACAGACCACAATTCTACATCAGAACAACTGACGTAACTGGTTCAATCAAATTCAAAGGCGAAATGGTTATGCCAGGTGATAACGTGGAAATGGAAGTTGAACTTATCGCTCCAGTTGCAATCGAACAAGGTATGAGATTTGCAATTCGTGAAGGCGGAAGAACAGTTGGCGCAGGCGTTGTAGATAAAATCATCGCTTAGTCAAAAATATATTCCAAATAAAAATAGGTTGTGGAAACGCAGCCTATTTTTTTAATTCGAATTTTACATTTTGAACGCAATATTCTATACTTATAAAAAACGGAGTAATTATGAAAAAGACAATTTGCGTTTACTGCTCATCAAGCAATCATCTTGATAAAAAATTTTATGATATAGCAAGTGCACTGGGTGAAAAAATTGCAACAGAAGGCTTTAACCTTGTCTATGGCGGGTCTAATGTGGGTTGCATGGGAGTTGTTTCAACATCTGCTGCAAAACATGGCGCATATGTTACAGGAATTATGCCAAAAGTTTTTGAAAATTGTGGGATTATAAACGAAAACATATCAAAAAACATCATAACAGAAGATATGAACGATAGAAAAATACAAATGGAAAATTTGGCAGATTTTTTTGTTGCGCTTCCTGGAAGTTTTGGCACAATGGACGAAATCTTTCAAGTAATTGTGACTAAACAACTTTCATATCACAAAAAAGGCATCGTTTTTCTAAATGTTGATGGTTTTTATGATCCACTTTTTGCAATGTTTGAAAATTTCTACAAATTCGGTTTTGCTTCTGAGCAAAACAAAGAATTATTCCACATTGCAACAACTGTTGATGAAGTCATCGTATATTGCAAAAATTATATAGAAAAAGATTTCGCACTCAAAAGGTAATTTAGCAATTTTTTAATCCTGAAATACTTTATATATAAAACGCATTTATATGATTAAGAGATTGATATATGCTTTTGGGAAAAATTACATCAGAAATTGCAGCTTCTAATAAGAATTTGCCAAAAATTACAAAAACGGTTCATCAAGTTGGCTTATCTGGAATACCTAAGCAAAAATGCTACCTATCTGGGTTAAATGCCTTAGCTAGTTATAATATACCTTTTTGCTCTGGGAAATGCGACACAAAAAAGCTTATTGGGCAATTTAGTATAGAAAACAATTTTAATTTGCCCGATAAAACAATAAAAGATCTTGACGAACTTACGCCCGAAAAATCTCTTTTAGTTCATTTAACTGATTATCTTCCAATAAATGCCAAAATTAAAACAACCGCAAGTTCAGGGGACTATGGGCGAAATACATTGCACTTTGGACTAAATCACTCCGTGACAAATCCTTTAGGAGCAGGAGGAAAAACTGGCTGGACAGATAAAAAATATAGTTTAATTTTACCATTTGATAAAGCATGTAAAATGCCAAATGCTAAGTCTTATGGCGGCAGACACAATGATTTTATGTTTGTTGACAATCTAGATTTGCCCAAAGGAAGTTTTATCGTAAAGCAAAATACAAATCTAAAAGATGGCATAGTGGAGTTTTCAGAGGCAAATAAAAAATTGCCAGAACTTGTGAACACAAAAGGCATAACACTTATTGAAACAAATATGACTCCTTATGAGGCAACTGATTTACTCATAGAAAAATTAGGTTACACTAATTTAAAGAAAATGTATGCAGAAAAAATGGGGATGTCTATTGAAGAAGTTAATCTTATGAATAACACAGAAAATTACATAGGGGTTATAGGAGACGAAAAAGAAGCAGAAAAAAAATTATTTGAACTATTTAATAACGAAGAATTTATAGAAAAGACTTTAAAAAGAATGGAGCTTAATGAAAAATGGAATGACGATTGGGCAAGCTTCTGTTCAAAATACAATTTTAAAAATTGCAATCATATTAATACAATTTTCTCTAAAACAGAAGATGTATTCTTGTCGACAGGTTTGCTTTCAAAAATTAACAACAATTGGCATTATGATGGAGTTAATTGCAAACAGGAAATTTTAAAAACGCTCGATAAAATCAAAAATACCGACGAAGTAAAATATTTGAATTTTAATTTAGAAGAAGTTTATAAAACAATAAAAAAATCAGCAACTCCTCAAGAAGCTTCAGAAACTCTATATAAAGATTTTAAAATCAAGACAACTCCAGAAAACACAGATAAAACCGACCCCAGCATAATACAAAGCGAACTAAAGAGGATTCTCAATAACCTTACAGCCGAAGAAGATGATTTTTTCTTCAATTACTAATCAAGCCTTGAAATCAATCAAAGCAATTTTGAATTGGTCTTTTTGCTTTTTAGCTTCTTGATCTTGAACGGCGTTCACCATCAAGGTTTTATCCAAAAGTGCACCTGGGGTTTTAAGCATTGCTTTTAAATCTCTGTTATATTTTTCAAACGCACGTTCTCTTGAAGTTCCGTTATTGTAAATTTCAATTCCGAATTGCTCGCCAGCATTTACGTAACGTTCTTTATCCGCACCTGTCAAAAGATATCTATCGACTTTTCCTGTTTTTGGGTCTTTAATTGACATTCCTATTACATTTGAAGGGGAAAATTTGTCATTTGCTTTATATTCGTGTACGCCTTCTGGCAATTTGTAATCTTTGACTGCGGAAGCAAAATATCTTCTTTGTTGTTCTGTAAGCCAAGTATTATCGTAATGTTTTTCTTTTCTTAAATTAGAACAAAGAATGTTTGTAACAGTGCTGATTTGCTTTTCTTTATCTGTTTCTTTGCCATCAACAAAAACTTTAACTGGTATAATCTTCCCAAAACTAACTTTCATTTTTCCGCCTTTCTTGCTCAATTAAAACACGAAAATAATTTTTTTTGCTAAAATTAGAACTATGGAAATTAAAAGCAAAACACTTAAATTCAAAAAACAAGGTGAAATTACACTTGATTACATTAAAAAAGTTTTCGAAGAACAAGGTCTCGACCCTTTGCGATGGGCAATCACGAACATTGAAGAGGATATTTGCGAAATAACACTCAGTTATATTGATTGATTTTTCTTCTCTAAAACAAGCAGAGCATTTGAAATTGGAACTCCGCCAGAATTTGCTGGAGAATTAACAACATTCCCTGCAACATACATAACTGTTGAGCTCCCGCCGTCAAAATTCATTGCGTTTGTGCATCCAAGCCCCTTCATTAGGCTTGCAAGTTGGTTGAGTGTCATGCCGACAGATGTTTTTTCTCTTCCGTCAACTGTAACAATTATAAGTGAATTGTCATCGGTATAGCCAATTGCACTTCTTGGGTTTTTGCCACCCACCGCGGTTAGTTTTTCTTCGGTTATATCAACATAAATTTTTCCATTGCGCAAAAGATATGGCCCAGCGCCAATTATGTGATTAGAGTTTTTAAATTCTTCTGGATAATTAATTTCAAGTGATAAGTTTTTTAACTTTTGAATTTCATCAATTTTAGAAAAAGGCGCAGACACAATATAGCTTCCTTGCGGAATCTCAATTGGGCTTGCTGAAATTTTTACTACTCTGCCTTCTTGAACAAGTGCATTTGCGCCATATTTTGGTGGTGCTGGAGAAATTTTTCCCCACTTATCTGTATATACAAGAGTGTAGGTTGAAAGCATTCTTGGTTGGTTGATGTTATCAATATTGATTTCTGCAATCTTGTTTTTTAATTTAATATCTAAATTCACTCGGCCCATAGAAAAGCTAGTGCCATTTTTGTCTTGAGTTATCCCAAGAGCTACGCGGTTGTAAATTGGCCCTGTTAATGTTTCGCCATCAATCATCAAACTTCCAAGAGGCACTCCTGTTTGCGGTTTGAAATATCCGCCATTAACCGCTATAAGTGCGTTATTTTTTATGGCTATATTTTTAATTTTGGCACGAGCGTTTAAATTATTTTTGGCAGTGTCTGGTTTAATCACAAGGTCTGGGTTAATATTCGGATTAATTTCAACTATATTTATCTTAATTGGTTTGCCATTTATGTGTTTTGTGGTTTTAATGTGCGCCACTCCTGTGGTTTTTATATAAACGGGTTTTCCCTTGTATTTTGTCAAAATTTTATTTTCCCAAGCTTTAATATCTGCTTCGGTTGCATTTTTTTGTTCGAGTGGTTCAGAATATATTGGAACTTTTATTTCTGATAATGTTTGAATATCTCCATCAAACGCGAAAATCGGGTGGCTTAGACAAATTGTCATAATGCAAACACCCGATAAAATTAAAAATATAGTAATAAAAAATTTTATAATATGCCCTATGGCCTCTTTCTCTTTTTTACTTCGATTTCGCTTGATGGGGGGTATAGAAAGAGGGCGCGCAAAATTATTCAACTTTAAAGTTGCGCTTGCCATATTTGCTCCTATTGTGTAGTTGATAATTTTATACTATAATTGTAGCATATTTTTCAAAAAACCGCAAGCCCTTTATTTATAGTACTTTTGACACTTTTTATTTTTAATTTTAAAGTGTAGTTTCGACACATTTCTTAAGATTGACTGCAGGCAAATATTCTGGCACAATTTCAAGAAGTTTATTTAAAGTTTTGAGTGCTTGCGTGTTATTATTACACCTTAAATATGTTTGAGCTTCGATAAATAATGCTTCAGGGTCAGGGTAGCAAATTTTTTTTGATTTTTCAATAAAATCTAATGTGAGTTCGTCGTAACCGTGGAAAAATAAAACTCTGGCGATAAATTTGCAAGCTTCGTAATTAACCCTTGAAAATATTTCATAACCACTAATCATATTTTCTGCCCATGTTAAATGTTCGTTTAAAATAAAAAGATGCAAATAAACCTCAAGAAATGCCCGCACCTGAAAATAGGTTGGATAAACAGAATACCTACATCTTATAATATCTAAAATATCCAAACCCCAAAAAACAGCAGGGCAAGGGTTCTTGACGTCATTCCAAATTTTTCTTGCTTTAATATCATCCCCAAGCAACAATGTTGCAAGTCCTTTTTCGTAATTGCAGCCTAATTCATCAAAAAGAGCAACTGCGCTTGAATAATCTCTTGCGTAAAAAAGTTTTCTCGCAGTATCTAATTTAATTTTATCGTCATCTTGCATAATTATTTCTTTAATTTAGAAAGGATATCGAAAGCTTTTTTGTTAGAACTTGCTAATTTATCAAATACATCACTTGCAGCAACGCCACTTGCCGCATTTTCTTTTAAAATCTCTTTATACACTTCTTCTCTATAAATGCGCACATAATCAGGCGCATCAACACCAATGCGCACAGAATTTTTAGAAGCGTCAAGTATAACGACTTCAATATCACCATTTATAATTAATCTTTCGTTTACTTTTCTTGAAAGTATTAGCATTTTTTTCCTTAAAAAAGAGGGTATCTTATATCGTATTTGTTATCTTTTAAAATAATTTGTGCTGCTTTATGATTTTGTGTGTTTACAATAATTGGAGCACGAAGATTCATCGTTGATGCTTGTGGGTTTCCTTGGGGGATACTCACGATGTTGAGTGCCATAATGTCTTCTAGGTTTTCTGCACCAAGCAATTTAATATCTTCCTCGGGAATTTCTATATCATATTCGACATCAAAATAATCCGTAAGTGTGATAGGGAAAGCAAGTTCAGGATCAGCAATAGATTGTAACCATTTAAAAGGTGAAGTTGGATTGTTATCAACAATTGCAAATTTTTTGAATTTTTCATA
>JAZNJP010000320.1:0-6066 GCA_045578125.1 Candidatus Gastranaerophilales bacterium
AAAACTTGTAAATAAAAAAATTTCTAAAGTTTTGTAACTAATTATACAATCAAAATAATCTCTGAAAATAGAAAATATGTTAATAAAATACTATTTTTATTATCTTTTGTGCTATGATAAGGCAAAAGGAGCATTTATATGGGACAAACTTTAGCACAAAAAATAATTTCAGCACATGCTGATCATAATGTTGAATTTGGTGAATTAGTTATAGCATCAGTTGATGTCTGTGCCACTCAAGACGGCACAGGTCCATTGACTATTCAAGAATTTAAAAAGCTTGGTTTAAAAGGTCTTAAAAACCCAAAAAGAACAATTTTATTTATTGACCATGCCGCACCAAGCCCAAGAAAAGAGCTTTCAAATTCTCATAATGTAATAAGAAATTTTGCTCGTGAATATGGTGCAACTCTCTCGGATATTGGTGAAGGTGTTTGTCATCAAAGATTGATTGAAACTTTTGTTAATCCAATGGAAATTCTTGTTGGCGCCGATTCTCACACCTGCACATCTGGTGCTCTTGGTGCTTTTGCCACAGGCATGGGTTCAACTGATATTGCAGTTGCTATGGGGCTTGGTAAAACTTGGCTTAAAGTTCCATCAAGCTTTAAAGTTGTAGTTAATGGTAAGCTTGGCAAAAACATTTCTTCAAAAGATTTAATGCTATATCTAATTGGTAAAATTGGCGCAGATGGCGCAACATATAGAGCGCTTGAATTTACAGGTTCAACAATTAAAGAAATGGATATGGCAGGAAGATTTACCCTTGCAAACATGGCGGTTGAAGCTGGCGCTAAAGCAGGTCTTTTTGAAACTGATGATAAAACATATGAATATTTGAAACAACGCGGAAGAGCAGAAGCGTACAAAGAGTTAAAAATGGACAATGATGCAGTTTACGAAAGAGTTATAGAAATTAATGCAGAAGATGTTCCTTCAATGGTTTCTTGTCCTCACACTGTTGATAATACAAAACCAGCGCGCGAACTTTGCGATATCCATGTTGACCAAGTGTTTGTTGGGACTTGCACAAACGGTAGAATTGAAGATTTAAGAGTTGTGGCAGAAGTTCTAAAAGGGAAAAAAGTAGCAGATGGCACAAGGCTTTTAATTGTTCCTGCAAGTAAAGACGTATTCCTTCAAGCTGAAAATGAAGGCTTGCTTAAAATATTTCTTGAAGCAGGCGCAAGCTTTTTGCCTGCTGGCTGCGGTCCTTGCGTTGGCGTGCATGGCGGTATTTTAGGTGATGGTGAAGTTTGCCTCTCAACTCAAAATAGAAACTTTAGAGGTAGATTAGGTAACACAGAAGGATTTATCTATCTTTCATCACCTTATGTTGCTGCAAAATCAGCGCTAGCTGGCTATATTACGGATTAAGGAAATCACATGGCACACTTAGAAAAAGTTATTGGATTACCAAGAGGGCTTAATTTTTATGAGCAATATCCATTTATGTATGGATTTTTTAAACACCTTGGTATTAAAGTTGTTTTATCAGATAGAACAACAAAGAAAACTCTTGCATCTGGTTCGGCTCTTGTGGTTAGCGAAACTTGTTTGCCGGTTAAAATTTATGTTGGGCAAGTTTTGAATTTGCTTGAAAAAGGCGTTAAAAACATTTTTTGCCCTTCTATTCAATCAATTGCTCCAAAAATTTATAACTGTTCTAAGATAAGAGGACTCCCTGATTTAATCAGAAACGTAATTAAAGAAGATTTTAATTTGATTGAGCCTACTTTGGATAAATCTGAAAAAGATTTAGGTCTTAAAAAATTTCTAGAAGACACGGTTAAGCCTTTCGGAATAACAGATAAAGAGCTTATTCACCAAGCCCTTAAGGCCGGCTTTGTAACTTATAACAATTTCAAAGTTATGATGCAGCAAGGTTTGAGCTATAAAAAGGCTCTAGCAAATGCAAAAAATGCAGTTGTCGAAATTCCGCCAGTTCAAGAACATAAAGAAATTAATGTTGCAGTTGTAGGTCATGCCTATAATCTTTACGATACCAAAGCTTCAATGGATATTTTCAAAAAGCTTGAAGAATATGGCGTTGGGCACTATAGCGCATATAACTTAACGGATGTCCAATTAAAAGATGGTATGAATGTTATGAAATCTGAGGTTTATTGGGCGAATGAGCTTGAGATGACAGGCGCTGCTGGATATTTTTTAAATTCAGATACGATTGATGGAATAATCACTATCAACGCTTTTGGTTGCGGGCCTGATTCATTAATGATAGAACGTATGGCTCGCCGTGCACATAAATTTGGCAAACCAATGTTAAATCTAACAATAGATGAACATTCAGGCGAAGCGGGTTTTGTGACTCGCCTTGAAGCATTTTGCGATATGCTCTATAGAAAGAAAATGAAACAAAAAAGCCTTAAATAAGGCTTTTTGATATCTAATTAATATTTTTTATTTGCCCATTCTATATGATGCGAAAGAGACTTTTTCTAGTGCCTCAAGTTTGCTTCCGAGCAATACTTTTTCTGCTTCTTCAAGAACTTGAGCCGTCATTAAACCATTTCTGCCGTCAGAACGAGGAGTTCTTTTTTTGTGAATGCAATCAATAAAATGCTGGCATTCAAGCTTTAATGGCTCAATTTCAAGATAATCAACAACATCAACGTGTTTTTGAGCAGGCACTTTGTTGTCGTATAATTTTATTTTTCCAGTTGGTAAAGTGTCATCTAAAATTGCAGTTGCAATTTCGCCACGAACAAGTAGCGTAACGCGTTTTTCTGGGTGAATCCAGCTATCTGAAAGTTGACCTATCGCACCGTTTTCAAACTCAATTGTTAAATGTGTGATGTCAAAAATATTTTCAATTTCACTATCGCAACCAACTGCACTAATTAATGCTTTAGGGTCTGAGCCTATAACGTAGCTTGCCATAGATAAATCATGTGGAGCTAAATCCCACATAACGCTTCTATCGTTTTTATGATAGTTGATGTTTAATCTGTCGCTTTGGACATATTTAATTTTTCCTAAAACACCTTCTTCAACAAGCATTTTAAGTCTATTAACTGCTGGGTGATACAAAAGAAGGTGGCCCACCATTAAAATTAAATCTTTAGAATGTGCGAGATTTTCAAGGTCTAGCGCTTCTTGAGCTTTCGTTGAAATTGGTTTTTCAACATAAACATTCTTTCCAGCATTTAAGCATTTTTGAACCATACTATAGTGTGTGTGAGATGGTGTTACAACGCAAACACCCTTAATGTCTGGATTGTTTAGAATTTCATTAATATCTTTTGTACATTTTAGGTCTGGGTATAATTCTTGTGTTGCGGCAAGATTATCGTCATTTAAATCACATACGCAATTTAATGCCTCAAGATTGTAAAAATTTCTAACGATGTTTCTGCCCCAAGTTCCGCAACCGATAACAGCTATTTCTTTTTTCTTTTCCATAATAAATTTATTGTATGAAAATAAGTGTTTTAAGTCAAATTAAAAATGTGTTAAGATATTCCTATGAAAAATTCAATTAAATTATTAGATAGAAGAGTAGATAGGCTTACATTCAACCTAGCAATAGAATTTTGTCTTCAAAGAATTGAAAATGGGCAAAATACTCATGTTATTACAATTAACCCCGAGATGATTATGCACTCTCAGGGTGATTCTGAATTTGCAGATGTCATAAATTCTTCTGACTTAAATGTGCCTGATGGTGTTGGAATTAAATTAGCACTTAAATTTAAAAATGAACAAATTGATAACATTAGAGGAGTTGAGTTTTCTAAGAATCTTTTAAAAATTGCATCAGAAAAAGGGTATAAAGTTGCACTTTTTGGCGCTAAAGAAGAAGTATTACAAGCTGCAATTCAAAAGCTAAAAGAAGAATTTCCTAGCTTGAATATAGTCTATGCCAGAAATGGTTACTATGAAAATGATACACAAATTAAAGAAGATATAATTTCAGCCCAACCAAACATTTTACTTGCGGCGCTTGGTGCACCTAAACAAGAATTTTTTATTAAGAGTATTTTAAATAATCTTAATTCGTGTGTAGCAGTTGGCGTCGGAGGCTCTTTTGATGTTTATTCAGGCCTTACCAAAGAAGCGCCAAAAATTTGGCAAAAACTTGGACTTGAATGGTTGTATCGTACACTTTCTGACCCAAAAAGATTTAAAAGAATATTTCCAACTTTGCCATTATTCCTCATAAAGTGTATAATGGAAAAAACAGATAACAAAAGGTAATTCAGTGGCTAATCTTAAAGAATTTACAAAGCAAGTCAGAAAAGACATTATCGAAATGGTGTATGGTGCCAAATCGGGGCACATCGGGGGTTCTTTGAGCTCTGTTGAAATTCTGGCTGTTCTATATAATAAAATCTTGAATATTCCGCTCGAGTGGGATAATTCCCCAGAATTTAATTTAAGGGATAGATTTATTCTTTCAAAAGGGCATGTAACACCAGTTTTTTATTCAACACTTGCTCATTGTGGATACTTTAAAACTGAACTTCTTAAATCATTTAGAAAATTAGGGTCATTGCTTCAAGGGCATCCTTGTCTTTTTACTAAACTTCCAGGTGTTGAAATTTCTACTGGTTCGTTAGGGCAAGGCCTTTCAATTGGGGTTGGCGTAGCTCAGGGTTTAAAACTTGATAAAATCAATTCAAAAGTTTATGTTTTATTAGGTGACGGCGAAATTCAAGAAGGCAGCGCTTGGGAAGGCTTTATGTCTGGTGGCGCTAAAAAACTTGATAATATTGTTGCTATAATTGATAAAAATAATCTTCAAATAGATGGTGCTGTTCCTGATATTAAAACGCTCGACCCACTTGATAAAAAACTCATTGCCTTCGGTTGGGATGTCCTCACTGTTGATGGTCATAACCTAGAAGAGCTTGAAGTTGTGTTTAATAAAGCAAAAGTTGCCAAAGCTCCAACTGCTGTAATTTGCAACACCATAAAAGGAAAAGGTGTTTCGTTTATGGAAAATAACGCAAATTGGCATGGAAAAGCACCGAATGAAGAGCAATACAAACTTGCAATGGAGGAATTAAATGCTTAGTAAAGAAAGAACAGTTAAATCTCCAAGAAATGCATATGGTGAAGCTCTTTGCGCCTTAGGTGAAATTGATAAAAATGTAGTTGTTTTAGATGCAGACCTTGCTGCTTCAACTCAATCTGGAATGTTTGGCAAGAAATTTCCTGAGAGATTTTTTGATGTTGGAATTGCTGAGCAAGATATGATATCTCAAGCTGCAGGGCTTGCAATCACGGGTAAGATTGCATTTGCTAGCACTTTTGCTGTTTTTGCAACAGGCAGATGTTACGACCAAATTAGAGCATCTGTTGCATATTCAAACCTTGATGTTAAAATCATTGGAACACATGCCGGCATTACCGTTGGTGAAGATGGTGCAACACATCAGGCTAACGAAGACATTGCACTTATGCGCTCGCTTCCAAACATGACAGTGCTTGCTCCTTCTGATTATTATGAAGTAAAAGCCTGCGTTGAGTATGCATATAAAACAAAAGGTCCTTTTTATATCAGAATTCCAAGAACCAACACGGAAACAATTTTTGGCGAAAACTACAAGCATAATCCAAATTCTGCAGTAAAGCTTTTTGATGGCAATGATGTCCTTATTTGCACCACTGGAGAAAATCTAGCTAATGTTGTTGATGCTGTTCAAAATCTTAAAGAAAAAGGAATTTGCGCAACATTGTTACATATTCCTCAAATCAAGCCTTTTTGCGCAAAAGATGATATAATAGAGTGTGCTAAGGCATGCAAAAAAGTTGTTACAATTGAAAACCATTCGATAATTGGTGGGCTTGGATCAACTATTTGCGAGGTGTTATCTGAAAATTGTCCAACACAAGTTCTTAGAATAGGTATTGATGATTGTTTTGGCCAAAGTGGATGTGCTGAAGATTTAGTTAAACACTATAAATTAGACTCAAATTCATTACTCGAAAGAATTATGGAATTTCTTAAATGATAGTATTAAAAGACGTAATTAAACAATATAAAAACAAACTTGCTTTATATAATGTGAATTTAAGAATTAAAGCAGGTGAGTTTGTGTT
>JAZNJP010000321.1:0-6245 GCA_045578125.1 Candidatus Gastranaerophilales bacterium
CAATAAACAAAACAATAATCCCCATACCGCCAAGCCATTGAGTGAGTGAGCGGTAGAAAAATAAAGATTTTTGATATTGCGAAAAATCTGAAATTATAGTGGCACCTGTGGTCGTAATTCCAGAAACAGCTTCAAAGAGAGCATTTGGGATGCTAAACCCAAAAAAGAAATATGGGATAGTACATAAAATTCCAAACAATAACCAAATAAAAAATACTAAAGTTAAAGCTTCTTTTTTGTTTGTTGAGTTTATTTCTTTTTCTTCAACTTTGTTTGAAGTCATTAAAAAACCCAAAACACTTGAAACCAAAGAAGTCACAACGTAAGGTAAAATTGTGTGATTTTCTTTAAAACATATGGCACACACAATCGGCAATAAAAACAAAATGCCTAAATACTTTAAAACTGTTCCAATTCCATAAAATATTATGTTAAATTTCATTTAATAAAATAGTCCTTAATTTTGTCGGAATTTTCTGTCATTGTAAATATTATAAGTTTATCTTCAGCACGAATTAAAGTTTGCCCCCTTGGAATAATAACCTTGCTTCCTCTTTGAATTATTGCAATAACAGCTGCTGCTGGCAATTTCAAGTTCATTAAAGAAATATCTTGCCAAACCTTTGGAATAATTATTTCAATAATTTCACCAAGCCCACGTTCTACTGAAGCCAAAATATCAATTTCTGGCTCTATTATTCTATTCCTAATTTCGGCAACTGCAGTTTCTTTGGCGCTTAGTGCAATATCAACTCCAACTTTCTCAAAAAGCTTTGCTGTCACTTGTTGAGATACGCGAGTAATAACCTTTTTCACACCCAATTGTTTTGCAAGAAGCGAACACAAAAGATTTTTTTCATCGTTATTTGTAATTGAAACACAAACGTCATCTTCGCCTACATCTTCGCCTGATAAAAGTTCAATGTTAGTGCCGTCCGCATTTAAAACAAGGGTTTTCTGCAAGTTTTCAGATAAAAACTCGCATCTTTTTAAATTGCGTTCAATTATTTTCGTTTTGATTTTTGTTTTTTCTAGGCTTTTTGCAAGTTCATACCCAACAGAACCGCCGCCGATTATTGTTACTTGTTTCACTCTATCGTTTTCAGAGAAGAAATTATTAGCGCAAATATCAAGCCCTTCAGGAGTGCCTATAAATATTGCTTTATCTCCCGCTTGGAATTCCGTTGAACCAGATGGAATAAACAATGCTTCATCTCGAACAATACCCACAACAAGCACTTCTTCTGGAAAATCACAATCTTGTATTTTTTTTGATTGAAGAATTGAATCTTGTTTTATGCGATATTCAAACATTTGCGCTCTACCTTCAGCAAAAGTTTCAACATCAATTACTTCAGGAACAGTCACAATTCTGAAAATCTCTTGTGTCAAAAGTCTCTCTGGCCAAATTATATGGTCAATATTCATAACAGAATCACATGAAGCTTCTTCACGAATCAAACGAAGCGAATCCCTGCATTCTTTGCGGGATACAAAACACACAGTTTTTGCATTACTTAATTGTTTTACCATAAGGCAAGCGACAATGTTTGCTTCATCATTTTGAGTGCAAGCAATAAATGCATCGCCAAATTTAAAATCAAGCTCACGAAGAACATTCAAATTAGAACAATCACCACAAACTGTCCCAACATCAAGCCCCTTGAATTTATCAAGATTTTGAGCCGATGGGTCAACGATAATTATGTCATGGTCTTCAAAAAACTCTGCGGCGATAACAGACGCCATTTCATTTGTACCGTAAATAATAATTCTCATAACAAGAATTTTATAAACTAAAATTCAAAACTTGGCAAGATATTTACGGTTTATTTTTCGATATATTACAAAAAACAGGTCAAAAAATTGCCTGCAAACAATTTAAATGCTAGAATAAACATAGTCTTAATTTGGAGCATTAACAAAATGGCAAAAGAAAATTTTATTAAATTTATTGACGTAACAAACAGAGATGGTGTTCAAACATCAAGATTAGGTCTTGCTAAACTTCAAAAAACAATCATCAACTTGATGTTAAATGACCTTGGAGTTTACATTTCCGAGTTCGGCTTCCCAACAACAAGACATGAAATTAATTACCTAAATGGCAACTTGCAACTTGCCTCAATGGGTGCTTTTGACAAAACAAAGCTTTCAGGCTGGATTCGAGCTATCCCAGAAGACGTAATTAAAGCAAGCGCAAATGTTCCAAAATTAAAATATGTGAATATGTCGCAATCAACTTCAGACCAAATGATTAACGGCAAATATTTAGGCAAAAAAAATAAAGATGATATTCTAAAACTTGCTTGTGAAGCACTAAACGAAGCTGTTAAAGCAGGTTTTGAAGAAATGGGTGTTAACGCAGAAGATGCATCTAGAAGCGATATTGATTATTTAATCAAATTCGCAGGCGAATGCAAAAGATATGGCGCAACCCGCTTTAGATATTGTGATACCTTGGGTTTTGATGACCCTCAAACTGCATACGAGAAAGTTTATACAATTGCCAAAGAAACAGGAATGGATATAGAATTGCATTTCCATAACGACCTTGGCATGGCAGTTGCTTGCTCTGTTATGGGAGCTCGTGGAGCAATCGACGCAGGCGTTGACGCATATATTAACACTGCAATTAACGGTATGGGCGAACGCGCAGGTAATGCTGACCTTGTTTCTTGCATTCTTGCAATTGCAAAATCTTCAGGTATGAGAGATAAATACAAAATTGACCCACAAATCGACCTCTCTAAAGCTTGGAAACTTGCAAAATACACAAGCTACGCATTTGACGTTGATATTCCAATAAATCAACCAGCAGTTGGCGCAAACGCATTTGCTCATGAATCAGGAATTCATGCAGATGGCGCACTAAAAGACAGAAGAAATTATGAACTATATGATTTTGAAGAATTGGGCAGAGGAGAACCCGAAATTATTGAAACAGGAAGAATGATAACTGTTGGTGAATACGGCGGAATCAAAGGCTTCAGAAACGTATATGACAGCCTTGAACTTGAATTTAAAGACGAAGAAGAAGCAAGAAACATTCTTGAACTTGCTCGTTACGCAAACGTTCACACGCAAAAACCATTAACATCTTCTGAACTCAAATTCATATATTACTATCCACACATTGCAGCTAAAGTTATGACGGTTGAACCATACTTCAACCCGCAAGGCGCAATCAAAGACAGACTTGATAAAATTGACCACATAAACATTTCAAAGATTTTATAGTATGGATAAAAAACTCAAAAAAGTTTATATTGAAACACTTGGTTGCCAAATGAATAAGTCAGATTCTGAAAGGATTTTGGCAATATTGTCTCATTTTGATTACGAAGAAACGCCTGAACCCAAAGAGGCCGACTTACTTATTGTAAACACTTGCTCAATTAGGCAACTAAGCGAAGAAAAAGCATATTCAAGACTTGGCGTTTGGGGAAAATGGAAAACTCAAGAAGGTAAAAAAATTAAAATCGCCATCTGTGGTTGCCTTCCGCAGCACACAAAAGAAAATCTTATGGCAAGATTTCCATATCTTGACCTTGCTTTTGGCACGCAAAATATATATGAACTTCCAGATTTAATCGTCAAAGAAGAAAGGGTTTGGGCAATAAGAAACTCTTATGTTCCAGAAAAAGATTATGGCTACATAAGGAAAAAAGATGTGAATGCTTGGCTTCCAATTACTGAAGGCTGTAATAATTTCTGCTCATATTGCATTGTGCCATTCACAAGAGGAAGAGAACATTCAAGACCTTTTGACACAATAATTAAAGAAGCAAGAGAAATTGTAGCTGAAGGTTTTAAAGAAATTACTCTGCTTGGTCAAAATGTTGATAGCTATGGTAAAGACTTAGAAGGAAAGCCAACCCTTGCAGCACTTCTTCGAGAAATAGATAAAATTGAAGGCAAATTCAGAATAAGATTTGTAACCTCGTATCCAACAGATATTACAGATGAGCTTATTGAAACAGTTGCAAATTCTAAAAAAGTTTCAAGATATTTCCATATTCCGATGCAATCAGGCGACACGCGTGTGCTCAAAGCAATGAATAGAAGATACACAAGGGAAGAATATGGCGATATCGTTCGAAGAATAAGAGAAAAAATTCCTGAAGTTATAATAACCTCAGATTTTATTGTAGGCTTCCCATCTGAAACTGAAGAAGAATTTGAAAGAACACTCAGCGCAATTGATGAATTTGGAATTAATTATTCAAACATTGCTTCATATTCTCCCCGCCCTCACACAAAAGCAGCAAAAATGGTTGATGAATTTATCCCAGAAGAAGAAAAAGACCGCAGGTTCCAAATTTTAAACAATAAAGTTAAAGAAACTTCCCTGAAGAACCATAAATCTTGTGTTGATAAAGTTTTTGAAGTTTTAATTGATAGCAAAAAAGGCGATGAGTGCAAAGCAAGAACAACTTGCAACAAAATTGTTTATTTTAAATCAAATAAAGAAATTGGCGATTTTGCAAATGTAAAAATAACCTCTGCTGACACGTGGCATCTCAAAGCAGAAGAAATTTAGAAATTGACATTTTTTCATTAAAGTTCAAAAACTAAAAATCAAAATCGTTTTTATTTGCATTAATCGTTAATGTTTCTTTAACATCCACGCCCATTTCGCGCAACTCTTGGCGCGCTTTTGGAGCATAAACAGTGTCGCCAAAATTTTCTAAAATTGTTTGGAAGCAATCAATCGCTTCATCATTCATTTCTCTCAACCTGAACAAATGTCCCGTTTTAAAATATACAGGCGCAAGAGCAGGTTCAGCCGATAAATCCATTTGCGAATCTATTGTGAGTTTAACAGTAATTAAATTATCGCTATCCTCAGGAGAAAATAGTTCTCTTGTGTAGAATTTTTTAGTCAAGTTTGAAATGGTTTCATCTGCTTGTTTTATTTGCTTTTCAGCACCGCTACTTTTAGAATTTTTTCTTGCAGCATTTGCTGGCATTGTTAAGTTAATACCCCAAACAATCACACAAACAAAAACTATAAAACTTATTACGTATTTTTTCAAAATTTCTCTATAAATCCAAGTCTATGATGATATTCTACAATAGGGGGCATGGAAATACCTCAATCCAAAGATTGATTTTGGACACCGATTATCTTAATTTTTAGACCATGGGAATGATTGAATATTACTTTTCAACAACGCCGTATTTTGACATTTGTTTTTGTGTGCCAGACAAAATAGCATCACTTGGAAGAGCGAACATCATATCAGGAATCTCTTCTTGTCTAATGTTAAAAATTTCAGCCTTTGTACTGCAATCATATTTTTTACCATCTGAGCCCTTATCTGTGCAAGGTATATAAAGATACGTTGCAAAACCCAATTCTTCATTCACACAAAACTCAAACGAATTATTCTTATCAGCAATATTAATATTGCGCACCATACGGCATTCGGTTTCATTTCTTGTCTCTATCTTTCCAAGCTTAAATATTTGGTCAATATATTCTTCGTCGCCATTCCCCCAATTCAGCATAAAATCAAGCGGTTTGTATTCTTGAGCTTCTCTTTTATCTGTCAGGATACGTGCGCTTCGCATAATTGGGTCATACAAAACCTTGGTTTTGCTATCTTGGAGAAATAAACTACTGTATTCAGTATAACTTGTAAGATCAACCGTTTCTACTCTTAGTTGCCCGCTTTTTAAATAAACCTTATACGGACTTTTGCCCCTTGTGCCTTCAACAAGTAAATCAAAAACATAGGAATTATTAGGATTTTCCCTTACTCCTTTTGAATGCTCATAAAATTCAGTAGCTGTTTCATATTTTTTTGTACAGCCACAAAAAAATAAAACAACCCCTAAAGCAAAGATAGACAAAAAAATCTTTTTCATTTTAATTCCTCAATGGAATTATAATCAGTTATTTTAAATATTGCAAATAATTAAGCAACTCTAGTGATTGTGTGTTGTGCTGTTTGAGATTTTGCAAAATATGCTTTTTGCAAGTTGTTATAATTAAATTTTTGAACACCCTCTAGTTGTTTTTGGTCAAACGCAGGTTTTTGCTCAGGAATTTCAATTGTTTTGGCTTCGCTTGTTTTGATTTTATCAAAAGCATTTTCATTAGGTTTATTTTCTATTTTCAAGTTTGGCAAAGAGTTTGCTTTAGATTGTTCTTCAAGATAACGCATTCTTTCATCAAGAGTAACTTCGCCATCTTTGTTGTAATCCATTTCGTCGTCTTTAGATGCTATATCAACAAT
>JAZNJP010000322.1:0-3580 GCA_045578125.1 Candidatus Gastranaerophilales bacterium
TCGATACCATCTGCGCCACCATCAAGCGCTGCAAGGTACGCTGCAAGCCCAGTTCCAGCTGTTTCGTGCGAATGGAAACGAATATGAGCATCTGCACCCAAAATTTCACGAGCCATTTTAATTGTTTCATAAACTTTTCTAGGATTTGAAGTTCCTGAAGCGTCTTTGAAAGCTAGGCTATCAAAAGGAAGGCCTGAATCTAAGATGTTTCTTAAAACCCTTTCGTAGAAAGCAACATCGTGTGCTCCTTCGCAACCATATGGAAGTTCCATCATTGTAATTGTAACTTCGTGGTCTAAGCCATATTTTTTGATGCTATTTGCCGAATCGATTAAATTGTTTACATCGTTCAATGCGTCAAAGTTTCTAATAACATTTACACCATGTTTTGCAAACATTTTAGCGTGCAAGTCAATTACGTCTCTTGGTTGAGAATTAAGTCCAACAACATTCACCCCTCTTGATAGAGACTGGAATTTAATATCTGCTGGAACCGCTGCGCGCATTTTATCCATTGTTTCGAAAGCATTTTCGTTGCAGAAAAATATCGGAGCTTGAAATCTTGCGCCACCTGCTGTTTCAAAATGCTTAATCCCTGCTTCAACCGCAGATTGAAGTGCAGGAATAAAATCATCAACAAGGACTTTTGCCCCAAAAACAGATTGGAATCCATCTCTAAACGATGTATCCATAACTTTAATTAATTTTTTTGCCATAATTTTATCCTCTTAAATTATTGTTTAGTGTGTGCTAGTGCAATCGCTGCTGCAATAAGCTCTTTCCCCTTGCCCAGTGTTGCGCGGGTTTTTTTAACCACTTTGTTTTCCGTTATTTCTGGTGGAAAAATTTTGTTCAATTGATCAATAATTGCATGGTTAATTTCCATAGCAATTGCAGTAATTACCAAGAATGTAAAAACAATGCCTACCCCTATAAGCATTACTACAAGTCCGTCTTGTAATAGTTGCGATGCTTCATTCATGTATTTTGCCTCCAATACCGTATTCGATTAAATTCGTGTATTCTCTTTTAAAATTATCTAACAAACATTTTATAAATTCAATTTTATCTACAACGCGTCCTGTTTCATTAAATATTGATGTTGCTGGTTGGTCGATGGTTTCCAATTCTTCTTTTTCAAGATTTAAATTAATTCCCATACCAAGAGCAATACCAATAAGTTCTTCGCCATGCGATGTTGCTTCGGCTAAAATTCCTGCAATTTTTTTGCCTGAAATCATAACATCGTTTGGATATTTAAACTTTGGTTCAAGCCCATATTTTTCAAGCGTTTTTGCAATAATTAAACTTGCGAAACTTGTAATTTTTCCCACATGCTCTTTATTTTTAGGTTTGAGAATAATTGTTATATAGCAATTTCCGCCATTTTTATTGCTTGAATGCCAATATCTGTTGAACTGCCCATGCCCTGCCGTTTGCAAATCTGTGCTTAATACAGTCATGTCATCTAAATTTTTTAAATTTGCTTTTGCATAGCTATTTGTCGAATCAATTTCTTGAAAATTTATAATATCCATATATTAAATTTTACTTTAAATATGAAAATCAGTCACAACTATCTATAAGCAGTTTGTGTGTTTGCGCTAGCACGTCAGTTGCAATTAAGTCATCTTTCGGAATTCCATGTAATTTTTTGATGATTTTCCCTTGGTTTGTGTATGCTTCGTACTCTTTTTCTAAATTCACTATTATTGCTTTTTTTACTATGTCTTGTATGAATTTATCTATTTCGCTCTCGTTATTAAATTTCTTGACGAAGTCATCTGAATGTTTTTTCTTAATTTCATCTGACACAATTCTTATGACTTCATTCATATAATATTTTGCACTTTCATTTAATTCTGCTGTGTTTTTTGCACCTAGGCTTTTATTTAGTGCGAACTCCATATTGCACAAAAGCGGAGTTACATCCCTTCTTGTTTCTTCGCATCTAGATTTCAAAAGATTTCTTAGGATATTATCCCCCATTTCGCCACTTATTTCAGAAACCGCGTATTGTGTTTCACTTATGAAAGATAATATTATTGATTGTGTGTTTAAACCTTTCTTTTCAAGATGGTTTTTTATTATCTCTGCAATTAAATTTGGATTTTTTTGTAGTTGTTTTACGTGTGTATATTCGTGTGCTATGGTCGATAAAATTACTTTTTTATCTTCTCCTTTAATTTCTGGCACATACATAGCGCAGCCATCACTTTCAAAATTGGTTATAAATCTTTCTCCGTTTTCGCCATATTTGATATCCGCTGATATATCTTCAGTTGTATAACCGTAACATGAGTCTGGGTCTGCCCCTATTTCTTTCATTTCTTCAACTGGTTTAACGCTCAATTTCTCTTCATTTAAGCATTTTGATATATCGCTATGCGCTACAATACCTTTTTCTTGCTCAATTTTTTCTAGCTGTAGTATTTTTTCTTCAATTTCTCTATAGCTGTCATCTTCGCTTTTTTTAACTATACCTCGAAAAGTTACCGTATCTGCCTTTAGGGGCGCAAGTGGCGACTCTTTATTTGCGCAATAATTTGAATAGTCAATTCTTCTAATATCTCTTTGACTAAATGGAGATTTTATTCTTAGTGTATAGTTTAAATTTATCATTTTCTATATGCTTAATAAACGCATAAATAGAAAAAGTTGCTATTTTTTAAATAAAATACAATGCTTAAAACGAGATAACGCCGTGCTCTGAAATACTTGCTTTTTCTCCAAAAGGAACACATTCTGTGTTTTTATTGTGACTTATGTTGTAGCCATAAAAAATTGGCACTTTTAATTTTTCTGAACAGTCCTCTAAAATATATTTGAAATCTTCAAATTTTAATCCTGAAAATTCGCCAACAGCAATTGCTTTAATTTTTCTTGCTAACTCTTTGTTTCTTAAAATTTGAGTCATCATTTTATCAATTTTGTAAACAGGTTCATTTAAATCTTCAAGGAATAAAATTATATCTTTTTTAGGCATATATGTTTTTTTATCTGCGCCAAATAAGCTTATAATTGTTGCTAAGTTTCCGCCCCAGAGAATTCCTTTTGCATTTTTGGGTTTTACGCTCTCAAATTCCATATTGGGTATAATGTTTTGCTTTATTTTCTTTGTTGTGCATTCAAAATCGCTAAAGCTATCAATTCTTGTGATAAATTTGCACATTGGTGAATGATATAATTTTTTTGCACCCAGTGTGTGAAAATATGCCAAAAGAGCAGTAATATCTGAAAATCCGCAGAATATTTTTTGATTATTTTTAATTATCTTTGGATTAATTTTATCTAAAATTTTAATTGCGCCATATCCACCACGAGCACAAATTATTGCGCCTACTTCTTTATTTAAAAAAGCATTCTCAATATCTTTTATTCTTTCTTCATCTGTTCCCGCAAAAGTTTTGAACTTTTTATAGCAAGTTGGATAAATTACGACCTCATACCCTTCTTTTTCGAATTTATCTTTTGCGCTATTTAACACAGCTTCATCTATTGCGCCAGATGGGGCAACAAAAGCAACTTTTTTTTGTAATTTTCTCTTCATAATTTTTGCATTATTTCCTTGCTTATAATA
>JAZNJP010000323.1:0-4573 GCA_045578125.1 Candidatus Gastranaerophilales bacterium
CCACCAGGAGCTCGTATGAGAGTTGGTCTTTCAACTCTTACTTGTGCTGAATATTTTAGAGATGTGACGCATCAAGACGTACTGTTATTTATCGATAACATTTTCCGCTTCACTCAAGCTGGTAGCGAAGTTTCAGCACTGTTGGGCAGAATGCCATCTGCTGTTGGTTATCAGCCAACACTTTCTCAAGAAATGGGCGAATTACAAGAGAGAATTACCTCTACAAAAGACGGTTCAATTACATCAGTCCAAGCAATTTATGTTCCAGCTGACGACTTAACTGACCCAGCGCCTGCAACAACATTTACTCACTTAGACGCATCAACCGTACTTTCTCGTCAAATTGCATCTTTAGGTATTTACCCTGCTGCAGACCCGCTTGAGAGTTCATCTCGTGCGCTTGACCCTAACATTATTGGCAAAGAGCATTATGATGTTGCAAAAAAAGTTCTTGAAACACTACAAAAATATAAAGATTTACAAGATATTATCGCAATTCTTGGTATGGACGAGTTATCTGAAGAAGACAAATTGACTGTAAACAGAGCAAGAAAAATTCAAAAATTCTTATCTCAACCATTCTTTGTTGCGGAACAATTCTCAGGCGTTAAAGGTAAATACGTAAAACTTGAAGATTCAATTAAAGGCTTCAAAGAAATTATTGAAGGACGCCACGACGATATTCCTGAGCAAGCTTTCTATATGGCAGGAACAATTGAAGACGTGCTTGAAAAAGCAAAAACTATGAAAGAATAATTAAATGAGTGATGAAAAAATTAAGATTAAAATAATCACACACGAAAAAGTCGTTTTTGAGCAAAAAGTCGATGAAATATACTCTATTGGGGTTGATGGCTCATTCGGCGTTTTAAAAGGACATATTCCATTTATTACTCCGCTTAAAATTGGCGTTACAAAAGTAGTGACAGATGGCGTTCCAGAGTTTATTGCAACAATGGGTGGCGTGTTCCAATTCAGCGATAACCACGCAGTAATTCTAACAGACACTGCTGAAGTTTCAGGAGATATTGATACGACTCGTGCTCGTGCCGCAAAAGAAAGAGCAGAAGCAAGAATCAATGCTCGCAGCACAGATATTCAAATTGAGCGAGCAGAGCTTGCGCTTGCCAAAGCACTTGCCCGCATAAACGCCGCAGAGAAAAGGTTTTAATATATTATAATAAATAATATTTGGCACATAATAACCAAGGCTACCACACGGAAGCCGTGTTTTTCTTTTCGGTTCACTTTTCTTTTTGCATCGGCGCTTGAACAAAAAGAAAAGTGAACAAAAAACAAACTTTTTTCTGCTTTATATTTGAATATAAATCAGTTATTTTCTCCTCTCTATAAACTACACCAAACACCCCAGCTCTACATCTTTTATCTTATCTTTGTTTGACAAAGTTGAAAGCTTACTCTCATAAGGTTTTAAAGCGCAATATCAATCCATGGATTTAGATCCTCTAATCCACCCCAAATGCTTGAAAAATTAACCTTTTCATTGATGAATGACTACTCCATTAAGGTTAATATCAATACATAAAGGAAATAAATATTACGAAATTTGGGGGATTTTATGAGAATCGGCGATTTTAAAAGAAAATCAAGAATCATTGTTGTAGATGACAACTACGATCACGCATCAGGAATTAGAGAACTAATTAACCTTGAAAACGATTACGAAGTTATTGCAAATGCAGCAAATGTGAATATTGCAATTGCATTAATTAAAAAATATCAACCCGATTTGGTCTTGATGGATATGAATATGCCTGAAATTGATGGCATTACAGGTATTGCAGAAGTTGAAAAACTTGGACTTGGAACAAAAGTTATAGCTCTCACTGGTTACGATGACCCAGATTTGATTTTTAGAGCTATGAAACTCGGCGCAAAAGGCTATATCTTAAAAACTATGGCTTCAGCTCAATTAATTCATGCGCTTGATGAAGTAACAGCAGGAAAAATCTATTTACCAAATTCTCTCGTTTCAAAATTCTTCCAATATTTCCAAGATTTCGAAAAAAATCCAAATATGCAAAATCAAGATGATGAAGAAAATCTTTTGAATTACCTTACAAGCCGTGAAGAAGAAGTTCTTGAACTTCTAACAAATGGAATTACATATAAAGGCGTTGCAGCTAAATTATTTATTTCTGAAACAACTGTTAAAACACACGTAAATAACATTTTCCAAAAATTACAAGTGAACGACAGAACTCAAGCTGTTTTATATGCAATCAACAAAGGTTTCACAAACAGAAGAAAAATTGCAATCTAGTAGGGTAAGATGAAATACGCAAATCTTGAAGAGTTAATTAAAAATTCTTTTTCAAATTACATATCAAAAGGAACAATTTTAGGAATTATCCAATCAATTTTGCGCCCAATCGCATATGACAGCGCAAAGGCTTTAATTATTTCGAGACTCAAAAATAAAGACGATATCGAAAGCTTAATTAAAAGAATTGAATATTTGCAAAATGTGAATATGTATGACCTAACAGAAAGAAGTCTCCTAAAAACAGACGACTTCAAATCTATCGAGTTTCTTTTGGTAACTTCTGCAAGATTTAACATTTTCATTGCTTGGGATTATTCGCTTCGAGGAAATAATTTAAGCAAAATTTTCTTCTTAACCAATTCAAGATTAATCAACGATTGTTTTGAAATTATTCAAGAAAGAATGAAAATTGATGTTAGAGAAGAATTTTACTCATATAGACCAGAACGTCGTGAAAATATTCTATTAAACGAAGTTTTAACAAACATCATCGACATTCTAAACAAAAATGTTCTTGAAAACGAATTTATAAATAAAGAAGAAATTCAAACTGCAAAAAAACTTGAAAAGCTTGATGAAATCAAAGATATAGCACACGACATCAAAAATCAAATTGGTGTTTTGAACCTAAATTGTGCAATTATTGAGAAAAAACAAGGAAAATCTCTCGAACTTAAAGCAATTCAAAAAACTGCAGAAATTATGAGGCTTCAACTTGAAGAAATTAAAAATATTGACCTTGAAGAAAAAACTACAGAAATTAAAGATATTATTAAAAGCGCAGTTGAAATTACTCAAGAAAACTTAACCAAAAATGGCAACAAAGTTGAAATTTGCAAAGATATTGACGAATTTTGCTTTAAATATCCTGAAAAAAAATTAAGAAGTGCAATCGTAAACATTCTTGAAAATGCAAATGATGTGGCACAAGATGATACTTTTGCAATTGAACTTACAAGATGTAACAAAACACTAAACATATTAATTACAAACCACGGAAGCGCAATTAGCGAAGAGCACAAACACGAAATTTTCAACTCAGGTTTCACAACAAAAGAAGATGGCTGGGGAATTGGTTTGTATATGACAAAGAAAAACATTGAATCACTTGGCGGAGAAATCAAACTTATTGATTCAACAGATGAAAAAACAGAATTTCTAATCAAAGTTCCTGCAAAAGATGAACTAACAGAAAACGAAATATATATTTAAAACAAGGAAAATTATGGATTTTTTAGATACAAGGACAAGAACAATAACAGGATTAGCGCTTGACGGTCTTTATGAAAGACAAAAAGCAATCGCTTCAAACACTGCAAATGCTCTAACTCCTAACTATCACAGGAAAGAGGTTGAATTTGAAGCTCAACTTCAAAAGAAAATCCAAGAATATGATTTGCAAGAAGAAGTGAAAGTTGAAAATTCTAATTTATACAGAGAAAATCCAGCTGAAGCCCTTAAAAGATTTGATATGGCACAAATGATGTTCAGAGAAGAAAGCGAACCATTTGTTCCTGCCGTAAGAGAAGATATAACAGGGCTTGATGGAAACGGAAATAATGTAAGTTTAGAAAGAGAAATGATGCAAACCGCAAAAACAGGCACGCAATACACAATTTTATCAACACTTTTAGGTAACTCTTTCGACGGACTTGAACAAGTAATTAAAGGACAATAGGTGAAATATGAGTTTTGATTTATTTGATATAACAGCAAGCTCAATGAGTGCCCAAAGAACGCAAATGGACACTATTTCAAGCAATATTGCAAACGCAAACACAACAAGAAATGCCCGTGGCGAAAAAGAAGTTTACAAGAAAAAAGAAGTAACATTCCAAGCTGTTTATAAAGACAGACTTCAAAATAACGGAAGTCAAACACCAAGCGCTAATTTTGTTGCAGGCGCAACTCCAAACGGAGCATTTTTGAATGGTGGAATAACATTTGGCAACAATTCAACAACTTGCCAAGGGGTTGAAGTGGCAGGAATTACAGATAGCAAAGAACCATACAGAACAATTTATGACCCAGCGCACCCTGATGCCGACGAAAACGGTATGGTAACTCTTCCGAATGTGAATATCGTCGAAGAAATGGTGAATATGGTAAACGCTTCAAAAGCGTATGAAGCAAGTGCAACAATTGCAAACACTGCAAAAACAATGATGCAGGCAGCACTTGGGATATAAGGAATAAAAAATGAGTTTAGGATTTAATGCATTAAATTCAATAAGTGATTATAACAAAGTCTTTCAAGAGGATATAAACAGAATTAACGCTGATATC
>JAZNJP010000324.1:0-2114 GCA_045578125.1 Candidatus Gastranaerophilales bacterium
TATGCTTGGTCATACCATTGCAGTTCATAACGGTAGAGCTCACGTTCCAGTTTATGTTACTGAACAAATGGTTGGTCACAAATTAGGTGAATTTGCACCGACTAGATTATTCAAAGGTCACGCCGGTGACAAAGTAGCTAAACGCAAATAAGTATAAGGATTGAAAGAAATGCAACAAGCAACAGCAAAACAAACAGATATAAAAATGCCTGCAAGAAAAATTAGACGCGTAATCGATCTAGTTAGAGGTAAAACTGCAGTTGAAGCTACTCGTATGCTAAAATATATGCCATATTTTGCAGCTAGAGTTGTAGAAAAAAACTTAAATGCAGCAATTGCTAATGCAGAGCAAAAATTTGGTGCAAAAGCAGCAGAACTTAAAATTTCTGAAATTTTTGCAGACGAATCTGTAACATTGAAACGCGCAAGACCAAGAGCGCAAGGCAGAATGTACAAAAGATTCAAAAGAACATCACACTTAACTGTAAAATTAACTAAGAACTAGGAGATAAAGCTTTGGGACAAAAGACACATCCAACCGGATTTAGAATAGGAATTATTGAACCTTGGGTTAGCCAATGGTTTGGTGGCAAAAAGAAAAGATATGCAGATTTTATTGCAGAAGATGCTAAAATCAGAAAGTTTGTTAAAAAGAAACTTTATACAGCTGGCGTATCAAGAATAGTTATTGCCAGAAAAGCGCAAAATGTTAACATCACAGTTGTTTCAGCAAAACCTGGTGTTATCGTAGGTCGTGGCGGTCAAGGTATTGATGAACTTAGACAAAGTGTTATTAAATTAATAAACAATCCAAATGTTGTGATTGATGTTGTAGAAGTTCAAAGAATAGATGTTGACGCACAACTCGTTGCAGAAAATATTGCACTTCAATTAGAAAAGCGTATTGCATTCAGAAGAGCAATGAAGCAAGCAATGCAAAGAACAATGCGTTCAGGTGCGCAAGGTATTAAAGTTATGGTTTCAGGTCGTTTAGGCGGTGCTGAAATTGCTAGAAGTGAATGGGCTAAAGAAGGAAGAATCCCTCTTCAAACACTTCGCGCAGATGTTCATTATGGTTTCGCTGAAGCTGACACTATAATGGGTAAAATCGGTGTTAAAGTTTGGATTTTCAAAGGCGAATTAACCCCTGGCGAAAAAGCTGACCAAAACATCAAAACTAAAAATTCTAAACCAAATACTAAAGAAGGCGCTCGTCCACGCAGACGTCGTGACGAAGAAGTCTAAAATAGGAGCACAAAACAATGTTAATGCCTAAAAAAACAAAATTTAGAAAAAAAATGAAAGGCAATATGAAAGGTTGCGAAACAAGAGGAACTACTCTTGAATTCGGTTCATATGGACTTATTGCTGATGGTCCAGCTTGGATTACAGCTAGACAAATAGAAGCCGCTCGTCGTGCGATGACAAGACAAATTAAACGTGGTGGTAATGTTTGGATTAAAATATTCCCAGATAAGCCGATTACTGCAAAACCTGCCGAAACTCGTATGGGTAAAGGTAAAGGTTCACCTGAATATTGGGTAGCTGTAGTTAAACCTGGCAGAGTATTGTTCGAAATCGAATACCACGAAAGAGCAGACGCTATCAGGGCACTTGAACTCGCAGCTCAAAAATTACCTGTAAAAGTTAAAATTATAGAAAAGTAGGATAAAGACATGAAACTCAACGAAATGAGAGAAAAAACAATAGATGAACTTAAAGAAATCGTCTTAAATCTTAAAAAAGAGTTGTTCTCACTCCGTATGAAACATACAAAATTGAGCCAACTTGAAAATCCTGCGCAAATCAGACAAACAAAAAGACAAATTGCGCAAGTTAAGACAGTTATAAGACAGAAAGAAATGGTGTAATATGCCAAAAAAAGTTAAACAAGGCACTGTTGTAAGTGATAAAATGGAAAAAACAATTGTGGTTAAAGTTGCAGAACACAAACCACATAAAAAATACAAAAAAATCATGCAAGTAACTAAAAATTACAAAGCTCATGATGAAGCAAACCTCGCTGGCGTTGGTGATACAGTTGAGATTATTGAATCAAGACCTGTTTCAAGCCAAGTTTGCTGGAATTTATCAAAAGTTATTGAAAAAGCCAA